>JAUVBO010000636.1 GCA_030591195.1 Pseudomonadota bacterium | reverse complement strand
TCGACCAGGGCGCAAAGCTGGTGGATCAGGCGATCGCCAGTGGCGACCTCTTCGCAGGGCAGACCTGGCGCCGACTGGCCGACCGATGCAAGCAGCACGGCACGCCGTTTCACTTCATCGGCCTGCTCAGCGACGGCAACGTCCACAGCCACATCGCCCAGCTCTTCGCGCTGCTGCGACGCTGTGACGAGGAGGGGATCGAACGCGTGCGACTCCACGTCCTGCTCGACGGGCGCGACGTCCCCGCGACCTCGTCGCTGACCTACGTCGATCAGCTCGAGGGGCTGCTCACCGAGCTCAACACCAAGCCCGGCCGCGACTATCGTGTCGCCTCGGGCGGGGGACGGATGCTGGTGACGATGGACCGCTACGAGGCCGACTGGAGCATCGTCGAGCGGGGCTGGCGGACCCACGTCCTCGGCGACGGCCGCGGCTTCGAGGGCGCCCGGGCCGCCATCGAGACCTTCCGCGCCGAGGATCCGAAGGTCAGCGACCAGTTCCTGCCGCCCTTCGTCGTGGTCGACAAGCAGGGCCAGGCGGTGGGGCCGATCGAGGACGGCAGCTCGGTGGTCTTCTTCAACTTCCGCGGCGATCGGGCGATCGAGATCAGCCGCGCCTTCGACGACGACGCCTTCCCCCACTTCGACCGGGTCCGGCACCCCGACGTGGCCTACGCCGGGATGATGCAGTATGACGGCGACCTGAAGATCCCATCGGCCTTCCTCGTCTCGCCCCCGGTCATCGCGCGCACCATGGGCGAGTACCTGGCCCGCAACGCGGTCAAGCAGCTGGCCTGCGCCGAGACGCAGAAGTTCGGCCACGTGACCTACTTCTGGAATGGCAACCGTAGCGGCAAGTTCGCCGACGACCACGAGGTCTACCTCGAGATCCCCTCGGACCTGGTCCCCTTCGAGCAGCGTCCGTGGATGAAGGCCGCCGAGGTGACCGACGCCGCGATCGAGGCGCTGCGCGCCGGCGGAGTCGCCTTCGCCCGGATCAACTACGCCAACGGCGACATGGTCGGCCACACCGGCGCCCTCGACGCGACCATCGCCGCCGTGTCCGCCGTGGACCTCTGCCTCGGACGACTGCTCGAGGTGATCGCCGAGCTCGGCGGCATCGCGCTGGTCACCGCCGACCACGGCAACGCCGACCAGATGTACGACCGCAACAAGAAGACCGGTGAGCTGGCCCGAGACGCCGAGGGCCGGCTGCAGCCACGAACCAGCCACACCCTCAACGCCGTACCCCTGACGATCTATGACCCGGGGTACGACGGCGAGTACGAGCTGGTCCAGCGCGACGACGCCCGGTTGAGCCACGTGGCAGCCACGACCCTGTGGTTGATGGGATACGAGGCGCCCGACGCCTTCGACCCATCCCTGGTCCACGACAAGGCGCCCGCGGGCTTCGACCCCTCGCGGGGCTGAGCCCTCGGTCTGCGCCGCCAAGGACGTTTGGCAAGACAGCGCAACCATGCGAAACTCCATCGTTGATATTCAGCTCGATCACATCTCGCGATCCGGTTCGAATGCGCGACGTTGGCTTTGCCATTGGCGCAGTTCTCCTGGGCGCCGCGGCCAGCGGTTGCTCGAGCTGCGCTGACGACTCTCCTCCCCCCGACTGGGTGGCGGTGGTCGCGTCGTTCAGCGGACCGGTCACCGTGCGGCTCACCCCCCGTGAAGCAGACCAGAGCGCCGCCGCCGGCCAGCACCTGCGGGTCGGCGCACGCCTGCAGACCGGCGCTGCCGCTGAGGCCCAGCTCGAGCTGCGCAACGGCGGTCGCCTGACGGTCAAGCCGGGCTCGGTGGTCAGCTTCCGCTCCACGGCGCCGGCCCAGCAGCTCTCGCTCGAGCTGCTGCGGGGGACCGTCGTCGGCAAGGCGTCCACGGTCAAGGCCAACGAGCTGGTGATCGGTGTCGGCAAGCGCCGGGTGCACCTGGCCAGCCGCTCACGCGCGACGGTCGCCGCGCCCGGCGCTGGCGAGCCCCGCATCGCGGTGGAGCTTGGCCAGGCGGTGGTGACCGGGCCGTCTGGCGAGCGGCGGACGATCTTCGCCGGCAAGCCGATGACGCTCTACACCAAGCCGCGCAAGCCCGACGCCGGAGTCGCCGAGCCCGACGCCGCGGTGGCCCCCGAGCTGGTCTACTACCTCAAGTCCACCGGGCGGGGGCGGGTGATGGTCAAGGGCCCCGAGGCGCGCCGGTTCGGCAAGGCCCCGCCGAGACGAACGATCGAGATCAAGCCGGGATCGACGGTCCGGCTGCTCCGCCGAGCCCGCGCGACCATCGGCCACCAGCACGGCGGGGGGGCCCAGGTCAGCGGCCCCGCACGGCTGGTCGTGGTCGCCCCCGAGGGCGCCACGGCCGAGACCCCTCCGCTGCTCCGCCTCGAGGGACGAGGAGCCCTCAAGCTTCGCCGCCAAGGCAAGCAGGGCCGAGGAGGAGCGACGATCGAGGTCGAGGGCGTCCGGCTCACGGCACGCATCCGTCACCGCCGCGTCGACGTTCAGGTCCGGCGCGAACGGGGTCAGGCGGTGATCGCGGTCAGCGCCGGCGCGGCGACCCTCGCTGGACGCCGGCGTACGGTCCAGGTCGAGGCTCGCCAGCGAGCCACGGTCAGCCGGGGACGGATCACCGGCCCCCTGACGCCGCCGGCTGCTCCGCTGCAGCTCCGGAGCCCCTCGCGACAGCGGGTGTTCACCCCGGAGGCCAGGCTGCCGGTGACGCTTCGCTGGAGGCTGCCGGAGGGCGCCAGGGACGCGCTGGTGCGCGTCTCGCGCTCTGGCGACCTCGCTAGACCCCTGTTCAACGACCGGATCCGCCGGCGCCACGTCACGATCGCCAGGGTCGCCCGGGGCTCGCTCTTCTGGCGCGTACAGCCCACCGATGGCGAGGGCAGCCCAGTGGGCAAGGCGATGCGTGGCCGCCTGCAGCTGTTCCGCGACACCTCCCATCGCCTGCTCAAGCACCGGCGGCGGATCCACAACACGATCCACCTTCGCTCGCGCAGCACGGTGGTCTACTTCCAGAACCTCGTGCCCCGCTTCACCTTCCGCTGGGATCCGATCCCCGGCGCCGCGAGCTACCAGCTGAAGATCATGCGCGAGACCAACCTCGCCAAGCCGCTGGTCAGCCGCCGGCTCTTCCGCACCTCGGTGGATGTCACCCGTGGCCGCCTCGGCGAAGGCAGCTATATCTGGTACGTCGCGGGGCGGGGCGCCGACGGCAAGCTGATCCGGGCCACCAGCGGCCGCCGGCTGACGATCAGCTACGACAACGCCACGCCGGACCTGCAGATCAAGTCACCGCGCCACAACACGGCGGTCTCCGCCGACTCGGTGGAGGTGATCGGCGTGACCACCTCCGGCTCGCAGATCTCGATCAACGGCACAACGGTGGCGCTCGACCGCACGTCGCGCTTCCGCCACCCGGTGGCCCTCCGACCAGGCCAGAACCTGATCGTGATCCGGGTCACCGACCGTCGCCGGCGCCAGAGCCTCTACCTCCGGCGCGTGATCCGGCGCTGAGCCGACCGGGCTGAGACCTGGATCACGTCGCCCGCGACGCACGCCCGATTAGCCTTTGGTGTTGAGGACTAAGTCATGGTAACCCCTTGGAGTCAGCAACCAAACGCAGGAGGGGACTGGTGAAACGCTCGTGCTTCGTCGCGCTGGTCATCACC
>JAUVBO010000745.1 GCA_030591195.1 Pseudomonadota bacterium | reverse complement strand
CGGGGACTTCGAGGTGCTCTATGTCTTCGATGACGAGACCGACCCGACCCTCCCGCTGGTGCGCGAGGCGGTCGCCCGCCGGCAAGCCCGCGGCGAAAACGTGCGTCTGCGCGTGGTATTTGGCGGCCCGCCGCCACCTCGCCAGACCGGCACGCTCAACGCGCTGATCGCCGGGCTGGCCGTCGCGCG
Organism: Pseudomonadota bacterium; assembly: GCA_030591195.1. The sequence goes on along the minus strand of JAUVBO010000745.1, from coordinate 3,101 downwards.
AGGCGAGCTGATCGCCTTCGCCGACTCGGACATTCGCCCGTCTAGCGACGCCCTGCGGATCCTCGTCGAGACCCTGGAGTCGACGCCAGGGGCCGGCGCTGCCTTCGCGCCAGTGGTGGTCAGCGAGGCGCCGGTCACGCTGGGCGACGCGGGCTACGCCCTGCTGCTCAACGGGCTCTATGGACCGGCGGCCGCGGCGCAGGTCGGCGACCAGCGGACCCTGCCGTTCATCATGGGGCAGTTCATGGTGCTGAGGCGTGAGGCGATCGAGGCCATCGGAGGCCTCGAGGTCGCCGAGGGACAGCTGGTCGACGACATGTACCTCGGCGCGCGGCTCCACGCCATCGGCTATCGCAACGCGGTGTCGTGGCGGCGGGTTCCGATCATCCAGCGCGAGCTGCCTCTCGGCAGCTTCGTCGGCGTCTTTCTCCGCTGGATCGCCTTTTCGCGGACCGGCTTGCCCATGCGCCTCAAGGTCGGCTCGTGGTTGCGTGGGCTGACCGCCTGGCTCGCGTTGCTCGTCGCGCTGGTCGCTTCTGCCCTCGGCGCGACCATCGCCGCGGGGATCAACCTGCTCGCGGTGCTCGCTGTGGTCACGAGCATCAACCGGCTGCACCATCGGTTCGGTGGTGCCTCGCTGCCCCTGCGGCACCTGTGGGTCTCGTCCGCCCTGCTGCTGACCGGCCCGCTGGTGCTGCTCTCGCTGCTGACCAGGCGCGAGATCCGCTGGCGTGGCCGCGCCTACCGCCTCGATGGTCAGAGCCGCCTGGGAGGGGGCCACCGGACGCAGACCTTCGATCGGGTCTGATCGAGACGCGCCGGGCGTCGGGGTGCGGCAAAAGACCCATCACCCGGCGATATGGCCCTCGTTCGAACGCCCAGACGCCGATTGCCCGGGACGCGACGGGTCTTGCCCGTATTTCGTCGGCGGGGACGCCGGCGCGGCGGACCGCGCACGACCAAGTCGTTGTGATTGCGTGGTTTCGCTGGCGGCCCGCCCCTTGCTATCTCAGGGACGACGAAGAAGGAGTGCTCTGATGAGCTCGATGATCAAATCCGCCCTGATCGTGGTTCTGGCAGCGCTGACCAGCGGCGCCTGTGGTAGCGCTGATGATGCCCCGTCGGGCGCTGACACCGGATTTCTCGGCGCCAACCACGACTCGGGTCTGTGGCCGCCCGTGCCCGACGCCGGGGGCGCGGCCGCCGACGGCTGGCAGTGGCCGGCGGGATCCGAGGGGGGGGTGCCGCCGGGGGATGACGGTGGCGCGCAGCCGCCCCCACCGCCACCCCCACCTCCGCCTCCACCGCCGAACCTGACGCGGGCGATGAAGTGGGTGCGCACCAACCCGATGATGATCAGCGGGCTGACGGTGACCATGGGAGCCCCGCCGGCGACCTTCGTCCAGAAGTACTTCGACGAGTTCAACGCCACCGCGGCCCACCTCTGGATCACCGGCCTGCCGGATGAGATGGACGGCTGGCGCCAGCACCGGCCGGGCATGCGGTTCATCGCCTGGACCAACCACGATGGGATCACCTACCCCAGCAAGAAGGTAATCGGTGGCTACCCGGCCAACGTTCCGGGGCGCATCGGCTATCAGGTTGGCGACGAGCCGCGGACCTGGCCAGATTTCATCGCCCACGAAAACGGCATCAACGCCGTACGCCAGGCCGACCCCGGCGCGCTGATCATCTTCAACTTCACCTACCTGGCGGCGGAGCTGGACAAGATGCTCGACCACGCCGGCTCGCCTGACGGTTGGGACCTCGACGTGCTGAGCTACGATGCGTACTCCCGTAGCAACAAGTCGGCCTACTGGCCGATGGAGAAGGTGCGCGCCGCGGCGCTCAAGCACGGCAAGCCCTACTGGCGTTACCTCAAGTCCTACTACGACGCGGGCGGTGACGACCCGCTGACCGAGTCCGACCTGCGCTGGGACGCGTTCAAGGGGCTGACATACGGCTACACCGGCCACTCCTGGTTCCTCTATCAGGTCGGCGGGCCAGCGGTCACCGAGATCCCGACGGCGCTGTTCGCCCAGAGCAGCGTCTTTGGCTCGCTGACGACGGCCGCCTACGCCCAGACGGCTCAGATCAACAAGGAGATGGCGAACCTCGGTCGCGCGATCACCCAGCTGACGAGCACCGATGTCTGCTACATCCCCGCCATCGGCCTGCTCCAGCCCAAGGGCACCAAGCCGTGGTCCCAGGGCGCTGGCGGCGACCCGTTCGTGACCAAGGTGGCACCGGCGCCAGGCGAGCTGCTGCTCGACGTGCTGGTCGGCTTGTTTCGTGACGACCTTGGCGAGCGCTACGTGATGGTCCAGAACGTCCGCCACAGCAACGGCAGCTGGCCGATCGACACCGGCAAGGCGGGCAAGTTTCAGGTCGAGCTCGACTTCGCCAGCGCCGGCGGCGCGGTGGATCCGACCCGGATCCTGCGCTTGAACAAGCTCACCGGTCAGGTGGATCAGGTGCCGCTGACCCCCCTCGGTGGCAGCCGCGCACGGCTCGACGTCACCCTCGCGGCAGGCGACCCGATCCTCTTCAAGTACGCCACCGGCAAGCCCTTCGCGCTCGCGCCCTGAGACCGCTCTCTATTCTCTCCTCCCGAGGTGGATGTCGACCGCGTCGCCCAGCTTGTCGCGCAGGTGATCACGCAGGCGATCCATCATCCGTCGCTCGACCTGCCGGGCGCGCTCGCGGGTGATGCCGTATCGGTCGCCGATCTGCTGCAGGGTCAGCGGCTCCTCGGCGGTGGTCCGCAGCTCGAAGATCTCGCGATCGCGGCCGTCGAGGGTCTCGCCGAAGGCACCGATCGTGTCGCGCAGCAGCGCGGAAAACTCCTTGTTGGCGACCTCCTCATCGGGCGAGTCGCCGGAGCCGGTGACCAGGTCGAGGCGCGTGATCGAGCCCTCGTCGTCGGCGCGCACCGGCGCGTCGAGGGAGACGTCGCGCCCCGAGAGGCGCTGCTGCATCGTCTCGACATCCTGCTCCGAGACGTCGAGACGCTCGGCGAGCAGCTTCGGCCCGGGGTTGTCGATGCCCATCCGCTGGAGCTTGTCGACTTCCTTGCGGAGGTTGAAGAACAGCTTGCGCTG
>JAUVBO010000743.1 GCA_030591195.1 Pseudomonadota bacterium | reverse complement strand
GCGTGCTGGTCGACGAGACGGTCAAGCGCGGCACGACCTTCCTCGGCACCACTGCCGGCAGCACGGTCCCGGTGGCTGGTTCGATCGCCGGTGCGCTGGCGGCCGAGGAGGTGCACCAGCGCGTCACCCGCCCCTGGCTGAACAAGAAGCTCGACGACATCCGCACCAGACGGCTGAAGAAGAAGCTCCAGGGCGAGGCGATCACCAAGCGCGGGAAGGAAGATGATCCGCCGGCCGACCCCGACGAGCCGCCGCCCGATCCCTCGGCCAAGCAGGGCGACAGGCTGCTGCAAGACATCGTCCCGACGATGGTCAAGGCCAAGGCGACGATCAAGAACGACATGAGCGCCGGCGAGTTCAAGAACATCGTCACGACCACGATCTTCCTCCGCTTCTTCAACGTCGGGGCGCTGGTGCCCGGATACGCTTCGGCGACGATGGTCCGGACCTCGGTCGCCTCGCTGAATGGCGCCACGGAAAAGGAGACCTGCACCGGGCGCTACACCGGCGGCCCCAACGGCGCGCTGCGGCTCAACTGCAAGGAGGGCAGGCAGGTCTTCGGGGTCTACGGCGGCAGGTACGTCAAGCTCGGGGGCAAGTTCCGCGCGAGCATCGACAAACCGGGCGCCTTCGCCAACTGGCCCCCGTAGCCGCGACAGCCACAGCGCGATCAGGGCAGGAGCATCTCGCAGCTCCAGCTGCGAACGACGACCTTGGTGTCGATGGTGCCGTTTTTTTCCTGACCCGCAGCCTGGAAGGCGGCGAAGGTTCGCTGGCCGTTATCCCAGGCGAAGTGCGGATCGCCGACGTCGGTCGCGTGGTAGGCGTTGTCGTCGAAGCTGTTGGTGGCGAAGACCTGGGCCCGGGCCGGGTCGAAGTCAGCCGCCGCCCCCTGCAAGCCGTCGCTGCCAATGAAGGTCACGTCGTTGTCGGTCACCGAGCAGCCGGTCGAGGCGTAGTCGCCGCCGCGGTCCTGCCAGATGATGCCGATGCCGTTGCCGTACTGGTCGCTGACCTCGACGGTGTTGCCGTAGACCTGCACGTTCTTCGAGGTCGAGATCAAGATGTTCGAGCTGTAGAGCCACGCGGACCCGTGGGGCGCGTTCTGCCCGACGAGGTTGTCGCGGATGATCGCGTCGTAGGAGATCTCGTGGAAGATCCCCTCCTTGTCGTTGGCGAAGACGACGTTCTTTTCGTAGAGCGTGTCCTTGTTGCTGATGTCGGTCCACAGGCCCGGCCCACCGTTGTGGTGCACGCAGTTGCCGCGCACGGTCAGCCGGTTGGTGTAGGCGAACTTGCTGCCGCCGGCCTCCCAGCCGCTGGCGACGTGGGCGACGTTGTTGTGCGAGATCTCGTTGCCCTCGACCAGCCCGTCGTCGCCGTCGGCGCCGATGCCCTTCTGGCCGTTGTGGTGGATGTAGTTGTCGATCGCCTGGCCCCGGTCGGAGATGTTGATCCCCGTGCCGTGGTTGAGCCGCACCTCGTTGTGCTCGATCTGCCAGTCGCTCTCCGGGTACTGGTCGCCGATCGCGCCCATCTGGGCCGGGATGGCGTACTTCTCCACCACCAAGGCGACGATCTTGACGTGGCTCGCGCTCGGGCTGAAGGCCACGCGGGTGACGCCGACCTCGACCTGGTGGCCGGCGGGGTCGTCGCCGAGATAGACCTTGTCCGCGCCGTAGTCGAAGAACCAGCTGCCCGGGCCGACAGCGCCCTGGCTGTCGACGTGCCTGAGCATCTGGTCGTCGAAGAACAGGTCTTCGGGGTACTTGCAGCGGGGCCAGCCCTGCTCGCACTGGCCGTGGACCTGACCCTGCTGGGTCTGTCCGCCGTGAACCCAGAGGCTGCCCTCCTTGGTCCAGCTCTGCAGCAGCCGCGAGCCGTTGAGCACCGTCAGCCGCTGGCAGCTCGCGTCGAGCTCACCGAAGAACGCGTCACCCTGCTTGGCCTCGATCTTCTGCATCCGGTGCACGCCCGCTTGCAGCAGGTAGACCGTGCCGGCCGGGTGCCCATCGACCACGCCCTGGATGTCGGTGCCGGGCGCGACGCTCACCGCGCCCGGCGGGGGCTTGAGGTGGCTGCAGTCGGGGCCAGCGGACCCGTCAGGGCCGACCGGACCGTCGGGGTTGGTCGCGTCGTCCGGCGGGGCGGCGTCGGCTGGCACCGTGGCGTCGCCCGGCGGGGCGGCGTCGGCTGGCACCGTGGCGTCGCCCGGCGGGGCGGAGTCGACCGGCGCTGCAGCGTCAACGCCACCACCCTCGAGGCTGCTATCACAGGCTGAAGTCAGTGCGAGCAGCAACGCCAGCACGAACCGGACGTTTCGCATCGGTGCTCTCCCCTGATGGCGGACCGCTCACAGGCTACCACGGCGAGCAGGCGGGGCTGCGGTGGCGTCGGGGTGTCGCGCCTGCGGGGTGGGGTCTAGAGCTGCGGGGCGAGGCCGACCCAGTCGAACCGGGCCTTGACGCCGTTGCCGTGGAGCCGACCGACCTTGAAGCTCACCGCGTGCCAGCCACGGCCGATGACCTGATCGATGGTCTGCGCGTCCCGGCGGGCCACGTCGAGCCGGTGGTAGGTGTCATCGACGATCACCTGGACCCACGGCGCCGGATCTCGGTAGTCGCCGTCGCAGCCCTCCTCGAGCCACTGACACTCGATGTCGACAGGCGCGCGAGTGACGGTCACCGGCACCCTCAGCGTCGCCGCCCGGTAGGGGTTGTAGATCCAGCGCTGGACGCCGAACGACCCGCTCTTGATCGCCAGCTCGAGCTGGCCCGCGTCCGTCACCGTCACCCGCCGCCCCGCCTGGGCCGCGTCGCCGGCCCACTCGTCGCGGTCGCGCAGCAGCCGCCAGCCGGAAGGGACGATCCCGCGGGCGTAGTCGCCGTCCGCGACCGGGAAGCTCGCGGCCGCGGAGAAGGACTCCCCGGAGTAAACGTCGGTGACGCTGAGGCCGGTGAAGGCCGCGCGCACCGGCTGACCGGGCAGCCGGCCGACCTTGAGGAACACCGTCGTGGGTCCGCTAACGCTGACCGTGGCCCACTGCACGGCGCCGGTGTTGCGCAGCTTGGTGACGATCTGCGCCCGGCGGAGGTCGACGTCCTCCGCTCCCTCGTGCCGCTGCACGAGCACCTCGGCCCAGGCGCCGTCGCCCTCGTCGCCCACCGCCAGCCCCTGCGCCATCGTCACCTGCAGCGCGATGCGCGCCTGGCCGGCCACGTCGAAGGTCCGGTAGACGCCAAAGGAGCAACCCTCGTCGCAGCCGAGCACCTGCCCGGCGGAGCCGACCTCGGC
>JAUVBO010000130.1 GCA_030591195.1 Pseudomonadota bacterium | reverse complement strand
GCTGGCGGTGATCGCCGCCGACGAGGGCGTGCTGAGCCTGATCGGCTACCAGACGCCCGACCCGATGAAGATCTTCTACGCCCACCGGGGCCTCTCGGTGCGCACCGCCGACAACCGCAACCAGCTGATCAACCCCGGCGTCTTCGGCCAGAAGGGCGGCAACCCGGGCGGCGGTGGTGCCGGGATGGGCGCCCGCGCCCGGCCCGCGGTGCGCAGCAGCTTCGTCTCCACCCCGCTCTTTGCGCCGGCCGTCGTCACCGACGACCGGGGTCGGGCCGAGGTCAGCTTCACCCTGCCGGACAACCTGACGACCTTCAGGATCATGGCGGTGGCTGCCAGCAGCGGCGCCGAGTTCGGCATGGCCCAGGCGAAGATCACGGTCAACAAGCCGTTGCTGCTGCTGTCGACCCTGCCCCGGCTGGTCCGGGTCGGAGACAAGCTCGAGGCCGGGGTGGTGGTGCACAACCACAGCCGGCGGGACGGCGAGGTCGAGGTGCGCGCCTCGGTCAAGGGCCTGACCCTCGTCGGCAGCCAGGTCCAGCGGGTCCGGGTGCAGCACGGCGGCGCGGCCGAGGCTCGCTTCCGCTTTGACGCCAGCGCCCCGGGCGAGGCGACCTTCCGCTTCGACGCTCGCCTCGGCGACTTCACCGACGGCGTGGAGCTCAAGCGCCCGGTGAAGTTGCCGCTGGTGATCGAGTCGGTCGCCACCGCCGGCTCCACCGACAGCGCCGTCGCCGAGGGGATCGTGCCCTCGGGCGGGGTGCGCCACGACGTCGGCGGGCTGGTGGTAACCATGTCCTCCTCGGCGCTGGTCGGGCTCAAGGGCGGCTTCGACTACTTGATCGATTACCCCTACGAGTGCGTCGAGCAGACCACCAGCCGGCTGGTGCCGCTGGTGCTGCTGCGAGACCTGACCCGTGCCTTCGGCCTGACGGTCAACCGCGACGACAAGCCGGGCAAGCGGGACAAGAAGGGAGCCCGCGACGCGCAGGTCAAGGCGCTGGTCGCCAAGCTGATCGCCAAGCTGCAGCTGCTGCAGCGCTGGGACGGCGGCTTCGCCTACTGGTCCTCCTCCCACCGGAGCTACCCCTGGGCCTCGGGCTACGCCGCCTGGGGCCTGCTGCAGGCAAAAATCAGCGGCCACGCGGTGAGCACCAAGGTGCTCGACAATGCCAAGCGCTACCTGAAGAAGGAGCTGCGCCGGTCGGCGTCCGCCGAGCCCCACGGGCTCGACACCCGGGCCTTCTTGACCTACGTCCTGGCGCAGATGGGCGACAAGCCGTCGGGATACCTCGCGACGCTCTACGAAAAACGCGAGCGGCTGGCGACCTTCGCCAAGGCCCTGCTGCTCTCGGCGACGATCACCGTCGGTGGCGACAAGCAGGTCATCGCCACGCTCACCGACGACCTGACCAACCAGGTCCACCAGACGGCCAGGGTGGCAAAGGTCGAGGAGAACCTCGGCGACGGCTACGCGCCGCTGTTTCACTCCAACACCCGCTCGACGGCGATGGTGCTCGACGCGCTGCTCCAGGCGCGCCCCGACCACCCGCTGGTCGACAAGCTCGTCGCCTACCTGCTGCAGCAGCGCAAGAACGGGCGCTGGCGCAACACCCAGGAGACGGTCTACGCGCTGCTCGGGCTGCACCGCTACTACGAGGTCCGTGAGCGCCAGCCCCCCGACTTCCTCGCCAAGGTGGTGCTCGGCCAGCGCAAGCTGCTCGAGCAGCGCTTCGCCGGCCGCTCGCTGCAGGTCAAGAAGACCTCGGTGCCGATGAAGCAGTTGCTCGGCGCCGGCACCAAGCTCGGCTTCATCAAGGAGGGCCCCGGTCGACTGCACTACACCGCGCGCCTGCGCTACGCCCGCAAGCAGCTACCGAAGACCGCCTGGGACGAGGGCTTCTTCGTCACCCGGACCTACGAGCGGATCGACGAGGGCGCGGCCTCCTTCGACCAGCTGCGGGGCAACCCGGGCAAGGCCCGCTCGTCCGCCAAGCGGGTGCGAGCCGGCGACCTGGTGCGGATCACCCTCAAGATCATCGCGCCGCAGCAGATGCACTTCGTCGCCGTCGACGACCCGCTGCCCGCCGGACTCGAGCCGGTCAACTTCCAGCTGATGACCGCCTCCCAGGCGACCCGCCGCGCCGTGCGTTACACGGCCCGTTCCCGCCACGGCCGCAGCCGCCGCTCCAGCTGGCAGACCCCGTTTTATCACCGCGAGATGCGCGACGACCGGGTGCAGCTCTTCGCCGACTCGGTGCCACCTGGCGAGTACACCTACGTCTACCTCGCCCGGGCGACGACCATCGGCGAGTTCGTCGCACCGCCGACCCAGGTGCAGCAGATGTACGAGCCGGAGGTCTTCGGTCGCACCGGCGCAACGACCCTGACCGTGGTGAGCAAGTAGGGCAGGGGCAGTGGGCAGCCGGAGGCAAGCTCAGGTAGCAACGCCGCCGTTGGCGGTGGTGGCCAGCGCAGGGCTCGCGGCCGTCGCGTTGACCGCGGTTTTCTGGCTGCGAGGTGTCGAGCTACCCCCGGGCGCGCTCGACCCCCGCGAGGTGGCCTCGACCCGCGTCCTCGACCGCCACGGCACCCTCGCGCGAGAGGTGCTCTCGCGTCACGACGGACGGGCCCACTGGGTACCGCTGGCGAGGATCTCGCCCCACCTGGTGGCCGCGACGATCGCCGCCGAGGACCGGCGTTTCTACCAGCACTCCGGCATCGATCCCTGGGCGACCCTGCGCGCCGCGGTGCTCAACCTCGGACGCGGGCGAGTCGTCTCCGGGGCCTCGACGCTGACGATGCAGCTCGTCGGGCTGCTCGAGCAACCCGGCGGCAGCGCGACCCGACGCGGCCTGGTCGGCAAGCTGCGACAGGCGGCGCTGGCCTACCGGCTCGAGCGACAGCTCGACAAGGCCCAGATCCTCTGGCACTACCTCAACCGCGCCCCTTACGGACACGGCACCTTCGGCGCCGAGGCCGCGGCGCGCCGGTACCTCGGCAAGCCCGCGGCGGACCTCAGCCTCGCCGAGGCGGCGCTGCTCGCCGCCCTGCCCCGGGCTCCCAGCGCCTACAGCCCGCTGCGGTCGCGCCGCAGCCGCGCGCGCCTGCGCGATCGCCAGCGCTACCTGATCGGGATCATGCGCGCCCACGCCAAGATCACCGCCGAGCAGGCGCGGCTGGCGCTGGCGCAGCCGATCGACTTCGAGCAGCTCGAGCGCCCGTTCGCCGCGCCACACCTGGTCGAACGGCTGCTCGCCGATCCCCTGGCCCGGGGCGCGACGGCGATCCAGAGCACCATCGATCTCCAGCTCCAGCGACGGGTCGAGACAGCCGTTCGTCAGACGATCACCCGCCTCGCCGATCGGCGGGTGACCAACGGCGCCGCGCTGGTGGTCGACAACCGCACCCGCGAGGTGCTGGCCTATGTCGGCTCGGCCGACTTCTTCCACCGCGGGCACCACGGACAGGTCGACGGCACCCTCGCTCGGCGGCAGCCCGGCTCGACGATCAAGCCCTTCACCTACGCCCTGGCGCTCGAGCGGGGCAAGACGCCGGCTTCGCTGCTCGAGGATCTCCCGGCCCACTTCAACACCGAGCGCGGTGACTATGCGCCCCGCAACTACGACCGCGAGTTCCACGGCCCGGTCCGCCTGCGGGTGGCTCTCGCCAGCTCCTACAACGTCCCCGCGGTGCGGGCGGCGGCCTTCGTCGGCGTCGGCGCCCTCCTCGCCCACCTCCGCCAGGCCGGGATGCGGGCGCTCGAGCGGGGCGCCCGCCACTACGGGCTCGGGCTGACCCTCGGCAACGGTGAGGTGACGCTCCAGCAGCTGGTCGAGGCCTACGTAACCCTGGCCCGGGGCGGCGAGCACCAGCCCCTGCGCCTGGTGCGGCGGGTCCAGCGCACCGACGGGCGCTGGTACGAGCTGCCGGCCGGCCCCGCGCCCCGGCGAGTCTTCTCTCCCACGGCCGCCTACCTGATCGCCGACATCCTCGCCGATCCGCTGGCCCGGGTTGACGGCTTCGGCAGCGACACGCCGCTCGCGGTCGGCTTTCCGGCCGCGGTCAAGACCGGCACCTCGAAGGACTTCCGCGACAACTGGACGGTGGGGTTCACCCCCGACGTCACCGTCGGGGTCTGGGTCGGCAACTTCGACGGCCGGCCGATGCAGCGCGTCTCGGGCATCACCGGCGCCGGGCCGCTCTGGGCCGAGGTGATGGTCGCCGCCGCCCGCCGCTACCCGCGCCACGATCGCGGCTTTGACCGACCCCGAACGATCGTCTCGGCGCGGATCTGTCCCCTCTCGGGCGCCCTGGTCGGCCCCCTCTGCCCCGCGGCGATCGACGAGCGTTTCGCCCCCGACAGCGAGCCTCGGCGACGGTGCACGTTCCACCGCGAGGTAGCGATCGACACGACCAATGACCTGCTGGCGGGCGAGCGCTGCAGCCTGCCGGGGATCGAGCGCCGGGTGATGACGGTCTACCCGCCGATCTACCGCGCCTGGGCTGCCCGCCGCGCCATCGAGCAGCCGCCAACCCGAGGCAGCCCGCGTTGCCGCCCGCCCGCCACCCGCTCGGAGCGCCCGCGGACGCTGGTCTCCGGTCCAGCGGTGCGTATCACCTCTCCGGTCGCCGGCGACACGTTCTACGTCGATCCCGACCTCCGGCGCCGCTACCAGCGCCTGCCGCTCGAGGCGGCGGTGGATGGTCGGGCCGGCGAGGTCCGCTGGCTGGTCGACGGGCGGCAGGTGGCCCGGGCAGCGTTCCCCTTCAGCGCGAGCTGGCCGATCAGCCGCGGCCGCCACACGGTCCAGGCCACCCTCCCCGATGGAACCCGGAGCCGGCCGGTGAAGATCTCCGTCCAGTGAAGGCGCCCGCGCGGCTGGGCTTGATCGGCGATGTCCACGGCGCCCACGCGCCGCTCGGTGCCTGCCTCGCGCAGCTGGCGGGGCACGCCGACTTGCTGCTCTGCACCGGCGACATCGTCGAGGACGCGCTCGACGCGGATGCCATCGCCTGTTGCCGCCTGCTGGCCGACCACGACGTGCTCACGGTTCGTGGCAACCACGACCGCTGGTGGCTTCGACACGCGCCGATCGGACCAGCGGCTGACGGCGACGCCGTCAGCTACCTGCGTCAGCTTCCCCCGACGCGGCGGCTCGATACCGTCGCGGGCCCGCTGCTGCTCGGTCACGGCATCGGCAGCGACGACATGATCCGGCTCACTCCCGACGACCACGGCTACGCGATCGAGGCCAACCTCGCGCTGCAGGAGCTGCTCGCCGACCACGCCCTGCGCTGGCTCGTCGGTGGCCACACCCACCTGCGGATGGCGAGGCGCCTCGGCACCCTGACGGTGATCAACCCCGGCGCGCTCTGCCACACCAGCGAGCCCGGCTGGGCCCTGCTCGACCTCGAGCGACTGCGGCTCGACCTCTACGACGTCGAGCTGCGCGATGGCTCGGTCGCCCACGCGCGCACGATCGACCTGCAGCTGCTCCGCTAGACCTCAGGGTAGGACCCGGGTGCGATAGATGTCGTAGCTGCCCGCGGCTCCCGACCGATTCGAGGCGAAGTAGACCATGCAGGCATCAGGGCTGAGGTAGACCTCCGTGTCGACCTCAGCCGAGTTGATCCCCGGGACCGGGATCGGCGCGCTGAAGGGACCAGCCGCCAAGGCCCGCGTGCTGACGAAGATGTCGGTGCCGCCGGCACCGCCGGGGCGGTTGGAGCTGAACAGCAGCACCGTCTCGGTGGCGTCGACCGCCGGGTTGGCATCCTTGAAGCCGTCGCCAGTCGCCTCGAGCCCCGCCACGGCCCGCGCCTGCTGATAGGCGCCACCGACGGCGCGCTCGGAGACGAACAGGTTCGACGGTCCGGCGTCGGCGCTCTGGCGACTGAAGTAGATCCGTTGGCCGTCGCCCACGGGGTAGGGATCGTACTCGTGGTGGTCGGCGGTGTTGATCGCCGCGACCAGCACCATCTCGCTGAACGCTCCGGCCGAAGCGGCGCGAGTGGCCCGATAGATGTCCGAGTACCCCAGGCTGCCGGGCCCCGACCAGTCGGCGGAGAGGAACGCCGTCAGGCCGTCGTCGGTCACGGCGAACCGGGTCTCGGCCTCGGCGGTGTTGACCCAGCCGAGGTTCTCCGCCGGGCTGAAGGGCTCATCAGGCGAGCCACGGACCGCGCGGTAGACGTCGAAGCTGCCGAGGCCGCCGGCGCGGTTGGAGTCGAAGTAGATCGTCAGGCCATCGGCGCTGAGGAAGGGCTCATGATCCACCGCCGAGCTGTTCAGCTCGACCACTGGCTCGACCGCCGCCAGCTCGATCGCCCCTCCAAGCCACCCCTCGGCGCAGCCCCTCGGCGGGCTGGGAGCGTCGACACCCGGGGGGACGGCAGCGCCGCCGTCGATGCCGGGGACCGCGCCAGCGTCCGGGGCCACGCTGACAGCGTAGCGCCAGACCCCATCGCAGCCCGCGAGGGTCAGCAGGGCCGCGGCGCAGCTGGCGCGGACCAGCGAGCGCCGGAGCAGCTGGCGCTGCCACGACCCCAGCTCGGCGGCCAGCCCGATCGTCAAGGAGGGGCCGCCCCAGGGAAGCAGAGGCCGCCCGGGGTGCATTCGTAGCCCTCCGCCGCGCGGCACTCAGTGGGAAGATCGCACTCGACCATGCAGTAGTGCACCCGATCTTCAACCTGGCTCACGACGCGGAACTCCTTGCACAAGAGCCCTTCGCCACAGTCCTGCCCCGCGCCATCGCAGGTGCGACTGCAGTACCCGCCGTACATCTCCCGGAGGTTGATCGAGTCGATCCGTACCTGCGTCAGGCACAGCTCACCCTCGCAGTCGCCGTCGATCTCACAGGCCTCCCCCGCCGCCCGCTTGGCGATCCCCGCGTCATCGGCGACGGCGTCGGGCACCCCCGCGTCCTGCTCGACGGTTGGCACGCATCCCGCGGGGACCACCTCCCCTGCGGGCCCTAGGACCACCCGCGGCTTGTCACCGTCCAGCTCGCGCGAGACCGTC
>JAUVBO010000111.1 GCA_030591195.1 Pseudomonadota bacterium | reverse complement strand
GCGCGGAACGTTGAGCGCGGCGTTGGCCCACTACTTGCGCAGCGCGGTGCAGTCCCGAGCGAACCTGCTCGTCTGTGGCGGCACCGGGGCAGGCAAGACCACCTTGCTCAACGCGATCTCGGCCTGCGTCTCGCCGCGTGAGCGGATCATCACCCTCGAGGACTCGGCCGAGCTGCTGCTGAAGCACGAGAACCTGGTGCGCCTCGAGACCAGGCCACCGAACATCGAGCGGCGCGGGGAGATCAGTGTTCGCGATCTGGTGCGCAACGCGCTCCGGATGCGGCCGGATCGGATCATTGTCGGCGAGGTGCGGTCCGAAGAGGTGATGGACATGATCCAGGCGATGAACAGCGGCCACGAGGGGTCGATGACGACGGTCCACGCCAACGGCGTGGCCGACGCGTTCACCCGCCTGATGTCGATGATGACCTTGGCCAGGACGCAGCTCTCCGAGTCGCTGATGCTCAACATGCTCGCCCGGGCGATTCAGGTCGTGATCCACATCAGCCGCGCAGCCGACGGCCAGCGCTACGTCAGCGAGCTGGCCGAGGTCCGCGGGGTCAAGGGCGGGGAGATGGACCTGAACCAGGTCTTCTGCTACGAGGCGCGGGAGCAACGCTGGATCTGCAGCGGTCAGTCGCTGCTGCTGGAGCGGTTCGAGCGACATGGCGTCGCCCTCGATCCGCGGGTCCTGCGGGGGGAGTGACGGGTGTTCGGCGCTGAGCACGGCGGACCGGCCCTGCACGCCTGGATCGCGCTCTTCGGCGCGCTGGGTCTCTTCTGCTTGCTCCAGGGGGGCTTCTGGCTGCTGCGGGCGCGCGTTCAGCGGCGCGGTGAGCAGCTCGGACGGCTGCTGCGCGGTCAGCAGTCCGCCGACGCGCCGGAGGGCCGGATCAAGCTGCGCCGGGCTGTCAGCGACGAACGTGGCGCCGTCGAGCGGCTGCGGGCGCGGCTCGAGAAGTGGGGTATCACGTCGCTGTCGCGGTTGCTCGCTCGCAGCGCGGCGCTGGTGTTGGGGGTCGGGTTGCTCGCCGGCCTGCTCACCGGCAGCGTCGCCGGGGGACTGGGCGTCGGAGCGTTCGCAGTGCTGGCGGTCTATGGCTACCTCGCCAGCCGGCGGGCGAGGGCCCTCGAGCGGATGCGATCCCAGGTGCCACGTGCGCTGGAGCTGATGACCTTCAGCCTGCGCGCGGGAAACAGCCTCGAGGAGGCGGTGCGGGTCGCCGCCGAGGAAGTGGATCCGCCGCTGGCTCTCGAGCTCCAGCGCTGCCACCAGGAATCGGAGATGGGGCGGCCGATCGAGACCACCCTGGAGCAGATGCGAGGCCGGTGGCCGGAGGTCGGCGCCCTGCGGTTCTTCGTCGAGTCGGTGAGCGTGCTCAAGCGCACGGGGGGCAACCTGGTCGAGGTGATGGAGCAGATCGGGGCCAACCTGCGGGCCCAGGCCGCCTTTGCGGCGAGGCACCGGGCGCTGACCGCCGAGGGCCGGATGTCGGGGCGAATCCTGATGGCGCTGCCGTTCCTCGCGCTCGGGATCGAGGCGCTCACCGCGCCGGAGCAGCTGCAGTTGATGTTCGAGAGCGCCGCCGGTCGGACGGTGTTGGTGCTGGCGGGGCTCTCCTGGGCGGTGGGCTCCTTGTGGGTCGCCCGGCTGACCCGACCGCGCTGATCGGCGTCGGGAGAACGAACCGAGAAGATGAACGGTAGCGACGTTTCTTGGATGGTCTTCGGGGTTGCAGCCTGCGGCGCGGCGGCGCTCGCGCTGCTCTGGCTCGCCCTGCGTAGCCGGGCTGCGGTGGCCGAGGAGGACCCCGAGGACGCGGCCTCCGCACCCGCGCGACGACGCCCCGGCGGCGCGTGGGCCGGGTTGCGGGCGCTCGGCTCGATGTTGCGCCCGGACGAGGAGCAGGCCCTCGCCGAGCTCAAGAGTCGCGCCACCCGCGCCGGGCTCTACACCCAGGACGCGATCGACCTCTTCCTGACCGTGAGGCTGGTGGTGGTCGCCGCCGGCGGTGGCCTGTTCTTGTTGGTCCTGATCTCTGTCGACAATCTGCTGACGGCGGTGTCGCTGCTGTTGATGATCACGGGGGTGACCGCCATCGCCCCCAACGCCTGGCTCGATCAACGGGCGCGGCGGCGCCAGCGGGCGATCGCCCAGAGCCTGCCGGACGTGCTCGATCTGCTCACTCTCTGCCTCGAGGCCGGGCTGGGGCTCGAGCAGGCGATCGAGCGGGTGGTCTCGTCCGGCGACGAGGACGACCTGCTCGCCGACGAGCTCGAGATGGCGCTGTCGGACATGCGCCTCGGAGTCTCGGTGGAGCTGGCCTTCCAGCGCTTCGCCGCGCGCGTCGGCAGCGACCAGGTCGCGGCGCTGGCGGCGGTGGTGGCCAAGGCCTCGACCCTCGGCGCCAAGATCGGCGAGGTCCTGCGGGCGCACTCCTCCTCGATGCGCGAGCATCGCCTGCTCGAGCTGGAAGAGGCGGCCGGCAAGGCGAACGCGAAGCTGGCGCTGCCGCTGGCGGTGTTCCTGCTGCCGGCGGGGCTGGCGCTGCTGCTCGCGCCGCCGTTCATGACCCTCTTCGAGATGCTGTGAGCGAGATGTCGCGGGATGATCGGGCGGGCAGCGTTTCGGTGATGGTGGCGATGCTCTCGCTGGTGCTGACGTTGTTCATGTTCGTCGTGCTCCACGCCGGCAAGCTGCTGATCGCCCGCCAGGAGGCGCGCAACACCGCCGACGCGGTGGCCCTCGCCGGCGCCGCGGTGCTGCGCGGTCGCGGCGAGCAGGGCGGGCAGGTCGAGCTCGGCGAGCTCGAGGCCCTCCTGCGTGAGGGAAACTCGAAGCTCGGCTTCTCGGTGCAGCTCGACGTCCTCCGGGATGACGACCAGGATGGCGCGGTGGTGCGGACCGTGGTCGAGGCGGCCTACCGAACGCCCTGGGCTGGCTGGTTCGGCGGCAAGGCGCTGAAGATCCGCGTCGTCTCTCACGCCGCGGTCGGCGAGTGGGGCTACCCGCGTGACGGCGACGGGCGGGTGCTCTGGCCGGCGATGGTGGTGGTGCTCGACGCGTCCGGGTCGATGGGCGCCTCGCTCAACCCGGGCGCTGGCTACGGCGGCTACGGCTACAGCTACACCCCCGAGCCCGGCGCGCGATGCAACCCGAGCCGCCCGCGCACCTGCGGCGACGACAACCGCTACTGCGACCCCGCCGCACGCAAGTGCGCGATCTGTCCGATCGACAAGTTCAACTGTGACGGTGTCAGTGCCTGCGAGTCCACCGAGCCCTGCGCGCCGCGGACGCTCTACCAGCTGCTCACCCGGCTGGTCGAGGCCTACGCTGTCGAGCCGTTTCCGGTGCGCACCGGGGTCGTGATCTTCAACGACAAGGTGGTCAAGACCGTCGGTCCACCCCGGGGGAACAGATCCAACGGCGACGCGGTCAGTGACGCCCTGCGCGGCGTGACACCAACGGGATCGACCAACATCAAAACGGCCCTGCGACATGCCGGAGCGATGGTCGGCTCTGCCGCTGACAGCGTGGTGATGGTCACCGACGGGCAGCCCACCGCCGGCGGCTCGATGTGGGGATTTCTGCCCTGGGTCGACAGCCACTCGGACAAGGCGCGCCAGGCGGCGTCCGAGGTTCGTCAAGGGCGTGACGGCGGGCCACCGGCCCACCTGTTCTGCGTCGAGACCCAGCCCCGGGAGGACCGGCAGAGCAAGTTCCTCAAGGAGATCGCCGGTGGGCCGGGGACCAGCGGCAACGACCCGAACTTCTACTATCCGGTGCGGATGATCGATGACATCGCGGCCTTTCTCCGGGCGATGGCGCGGCGAGCCTGCGCCTTCGGTCCGCTGCCGGGGACGCCCGAGCAGGACTTCGAGGAGACCGCCGCGGCGTTCCTCCGCGACGCTGCAGGCGACGAGGACCGCCTGACCAGGCTCTCGCAGGGCGCGGTGGAGACCACCAGCAGCGACGCGGCCTGGGCCTACGCCAAGACCAACGGCGGCCACTATGTCCAGCTCAGCCGGCGGACCTGCCACCGGGTGGCGCGTGAGCAGGGGACCGCCGTCGTGGCGCGCTTCGGCGGCCTGAGGCTCGCGCCGCCGCCGGGCGCCACGACGATTCTCGACATCTACTGAGGCGACGATGGAGCGGTTCACCCGACAGGCGAAGCGGGAGAAGCGGGGTGAGCCGCTGGCGGTGAGGATGCGGCCGACGACCCTCGAAGGGTTCTTTGGCCAGCAGCACCTCGTCGGGCCGGGCAAGCTGCTGCGGCGGGCGATCGCCGACGACCGCTTCCCCTCGCTGGTCCTCTGGGGGCCGCCGGGCTGCGGCAAGACGACCCTGGCGCGGATCGTCGCCGAGCGCACCGGCGCGCGCTTCGAGACCCTCTCGGCGGTGGGATCCGGGGTCAAGGAGATGCGCGAGCTGATCCGGCAGGCGGCCGAGCGGCGGGACGTCTACGGCAAGCGGACGATCCTCTTCATCGACGAGATCCATCGCTACAACAAGGCCCAGCAGGATGGGTTGCTGCCCCACGTCGAGGCCGGGACGGTGGTGCTGATCGGTGCCACCACCGAGAACCCGTCCTTCGAGGTGATCCCGGCGCTGCTCTCGCGTACCCGGGTGCTGCGGCTCGAGGGCCTCGAGGGAGCGGATCTGGTCCGGGTGCTCGAGCGGGCAGTGGCGGAGGACGCTGTGCTCGCGGCGGCCGGGGTGCGGCTGTCGCCGGAGATGCTGGCGTTGATCGCCGAGGCCGCCCAGGGCGACGCCCGGCGAGCGCTGACGACGCTGGAGATTGTCTCCGATCAGGCAGGGCAGGGCGGCGAGGCGACCCGCGAGCTGGTGGAGCAGGCCCTGCAGCAGAAGACGTTGCTCTACGACAAGGGGGGCGAGGAGCACTACAACGTCATCAGCGCGTTGATCAAGAGCATGCGCGCCTCGGACGCCGACGCATCGGTGTACTGGATGACCCGGATGCTCGAGGCCGGGGAGGATCCGATCTTCATCGTCCGGCGGATGGTGATCTTCGCCTCCGAGGACGTGGTCAACGCCGATCCACAGGCGCTGGTGCTGGCCACGGCGGCGCTGCAGGCCGTGCGCCTGGTGGGCCTGCCCGAGGGTGTGCTGCCGATGACCCAAGCGTGCACTTACCTCGCCACCGCGCCGAAGTCGAACGCCGTGCTGCGGGCCTACACTGCTGCTCGCGGCGACGTCCGGCAACATGGCCCGCTGCCGGTGCCGACGCACCTGCGCAACGCGCCGACGCGGCTGATGAAGGACCTCGGCTACGGCCGGGGCTACAAGTACCCCCACGACTTCGACGGCGCCTACGTCGAGCAGGCCTGCCTCCCCGACGAGCTCGACGGACGGGTCTACTACGCCCCCCCGAGCGGAGCTCCCGGTGGCCGAGGACCCCGCCGGGGCGAGGACTCCGATCCGAAGCGGTGACGCTGCTGCTCGCCGTGCCGGGCCCGCTCGCACAACGGCGGCAACAGTCATATCATTAGGGCCGACGATGCGAAGAGACGACCGAGCCATTCGCTGCATCCGGACCGCCCGGCTCGCGCTGACCATCCTGGCGGTGGCAGCGGCCGGCCTCGGCGGCTGTCGCGGCCAGGAGGTGGCCAAGCGGTTGAGGCCGCTGATCGTCGCCAGCCCGGCCGAGGCGCTGACGCTCGATCCAGCGGCGATCACCGACGCGGCGTCGACGGAGGTCGCGATGCAGATCTTCGAGCCGCTGGTGCGCCAGGCGATCTCGTCGCCCAACGTCGAGGCGGTGCTCGCGAGCCGCTGGCGGGTCAGCGACGGCGGGCGGCTGTGGACCTTTCACTTGCGCCGGGGGGTTCGCTTCCACGACGGAACACCGATGACCGCTGACGCGGTGGTCTTCTCCTTCGAGCGCCAGCGGGACCAGAGCCACGCCTACCACTTTCAGAAGTTCCCCTACTGGGAGAACAACTTCCGCAACGTGCTGTCGGTGAAGAAGATCGATCGCTACACGGTGCAGATCCGCATCGCGCGCCCCTACGCGCCGTTCCTCGACAACCTCGGCCTGCTGTCGGTGAGCATCGTCAGCCCGGCGGCGCTGAGGAAGCACGGCAAGGCCTTTGCCAAGGCCCCCGTGGGCACCGGGCCGTTCCGTTTCGTCCGCTGGGATCGCGGCGCGCAGATCGTGCTCGAACGCAACCGCCACTACTGGGGGCCGAAGCCGAAGGTCGGCAAGCTGGTCTATCGCGTGATCGGCGATGCCCGGCAGTTGCTGGCGAGCCTCCAGAGCGGGGCGGTGGATGTGATCAACGGGCTGGCGCCGGACAGTCGGCACATCGTTCGCTTGCACCCCGACCTGCTACTGCGGCGGCTGCCCGGCAACAACGTCGCCTACCTGGCGATGCACACCGGTCGGCCGCCGTTCGACAACGTCCGGGTGCGGCGGGCGGTCAACCACGCGGTGAACAAGAACGCGATCGTCAAGCTGGTCTACCAGGGGCTGGCCACTCCAGCCCGTGGTCCGATCCCGCCGTCGATGTGGAGCTACAGCCGAGGTGCCCGGACCTACGAGTACGACCCGGCGCGGGCCCAGCAGTTGTTGCGGCAGGCCGGCTACGATTTCAGCCGGCGGGTGCGACTGCTGACGATGACCTCGCCCCGCTCGACGATCCCGGCCCCCGTGCTGGTGGCGCGAATGATCGCTCGCGATCTGCAGGCGGTCGGCATGCGGGTCGAGCTGGTGGCCAGGCCTCACGGCGAGCACCTGCGCTCGATCCACGCTGGCGAGCACCATCTCTGCCTGCACGCCTGGATCGGCGACAACACCGACCCGGACAACTTCCTCTATACCCTGCTCGACCGGGACAACGCCCAGCCGGGCACCGCGCTGAACGTCGCGTTTTTCTCCGACGAGCAGGTTCACCGGCTGTTGCTCAAGGGGCAGGCCGAGACCGACCGCGCGGCGCGCGAGCGCTACTACCGCCAGGCCCAGCGGATCATCGCCGAGCAGGCGCCCTGGGTCCCTCTGGCTCACACCGAGGTGCTGGTCGCCCATCGCCGGGCGGTCCACGGGTTGCGGGTGCACCCGTCGAGCACCGTCCTCTACCACCGGGTTGAAGCCCGCTAGCCTGCGGACCGGCTGACGATGCGCCTCAGGTTACGGCTCAGGAGCAAGCTGGCGCTGGCGATGGTGATCGCGGCGCTGCTGCCGCTGGCGCTCGCCAGCGCGATGGCGGTGCGGCTGGCCCTCGGGCGGCTCGAGCGACAGCTCGCGGTCCGGGCGCGGCAGACCGCGGGGATCGCGATGAACCTGCTGCTGCGCCAGGTGCAGCAGATCAGCAGCGAGG
>JAUVBO010000083.1 GCA_030591195.1 Pseudomonadota bacterium | reverse complement strand
GGTCGGAGGCCGTGGGTGTCTTCAACGTGGCGGGGCGGGGGCCGCTTCCCTGGCGCCAGGCGCTGCGGCTGACCGGCGGGCGTCAGGTCCCCGTGCCTTCATTCTTCGCTCATGCCTACCTGCAGGTCGGAGGGATCTTCACCCGGACGCTGCCCTCCCACCTGATCGATTTCTTCAAGTACCCGTGCGTGGTGGCTGACGAGCAAATCCGCGCGGTCTTTGGCTGGGAGCCACAGATCGGCCCCGCCGAGGCGATCCACGCCACGGTGAGCGATCGTGCCTTCGTCAATGGCCAGCCGGCGGGCCGTCCGCGCTCCGAGGCATCCCGGGAGCTCACTTCGGCGGGATGATCGCCGTGGGCATCTCCTCGTCCGCGAGCAGCAGCTCGCCAAGCTCCTCGAAGGTGCAGCCGCGGCTGCCGACCAGCATCGCTGGCTTGAGCTGGTCGAAGCCCCAGGCGCGGGGTGCGCCGGCGGTAACGGCGAAGGCCCCGTTGGTCACCCGGCCCACCACCGCGTAGCCGGTGACCGCGTCGATCTGTCCGGTCTGGTGGACGTCGGGCACCTGATCGATGTTGACCTCGATCAGCCCATCCTGGCAGCTCAGCACCAGGCGACCGCCGAGCACCCGGCGCTCGATCAGCAACACGTTGCCGAGAGGCGAGCGAAAGACGCGCTGCCAGCCGCGGAGGTCACCGCGCGCCGCGGCGTCCTGCGGGAGGTAGTAGAGACCATCGTCAACGGTACGGCGCGCGATCAGGCCGCGGTCCGGCGCGGGCACGATGTCGACGAAGCCGCGGTCATGCAGCGGTGTCGCCTCCTCCCCTTTGACCCACCAGCTCCCCGGCTGGTGGGGCGTGCAGCCGAAGAACACGCTGCGATCACCTGCCTGCTGGACGAAGCCGGAGACCAGCGCGGCGACGTCGACCATGCTCGCCACCCGACCGATCCGTCGGTCACCGTTGACCACCGCCGTGTCCTTGGCCAGCGGGTGGACCGCGTCGAGGTAGAACATCCGCCCCGGGAACGGCAAGGGCAGGGCCAGCTTGGTGCCGACCTTGAGCGTGTCGACGTCGCTGGCGTTCTGGGCGACGGTGAGGTGTGCGTCCCCCTGGTCGTCGAGCGCGACAAAGAG
Organism: Pseudomonadota bacterium; assembly: GCA_030591195.1. Next base: position 7,006 of record JAUVBO010000083.1, on the reverse strand, counting down.
CAGGCCGCGAGGCTTGATGCCAGCGCGGAAGATCTCCCGCATTCCACGGATCATCGCCAGCGCGCTACGGAAGTGGTGGGTGGTGTAGGGAATCATCGCCGTCGCCCCGACGCTCTCATACAACCTTGGCGGCGCAGAGGCAACGGCCAACCGCACCATCTCGGCGAACTTGCCCCGGTGCTTGCGCTCCCGGGCAGCCTGCGATAGATCAGCAAGGCTATGGCGTCAGCGCTCGAGACCCTCGCCCCTGGCTTCCTCATCGCCGCCCCGACCCTTCGGGATCCCAACTTCGATCACACCGTCGTGCTGATGTGCGTTCACAACGACCAGGGCGCCATGGGGCTGGTGATCAACCGCCCGGCGCCGGTGACCATCGGGGACATCCTCCAGCAGATGGAGATCGAGAGCAAGGCGGACGACGCGCGCCAGCCGATGGGCGGTAGAGCGATGGTCGGCGGTCCGGTGGCCCTCGACAACGGCCTGCTGCTGTACGAGGTCGGTGATGACGACGAGCCTCGCGAGGACGAGCTCGAGGTCTCGCCGGTGTTGCGCCTCTGCCCGAACCAAGAGCTGCTGCGGCAGATCGCCGCGGGCGAGGGGCCCGAGCGGTACCAGATCTTCCTCGGCCACGCCGGCTGGGGCCCTGGCCAGCTCGAGCAGGAGATCGCGCAGGCTGCCTGGATCCCGACGTCGTTGAGGATGGACCTGGTTTTCGACACTCCGATCGAGGAGCGCTGGGAGGCCTCGCTCAAGGCCGACGGTCTGCACCTGGCCCAGTTTGGCGCCTTCCGCCCTTCAAGCTGATGCAGGGCCCCAGGGGTGCTCTGAGGAGCGTGCTCTTAGGACTCGCGGCGCTCGGCGGCGCGCTTGGGGCTCGCGAGCCGGTCGAGCACCAGCCGCTCGCCAACCTCGTGCAGCGCCTGGTGGCGAGTGAGCCCGCGGCGGAGGCAGCGCTTGAGCTGCTGGGTCGCCTTGCGGTCGCCGCCGCACAGCGCTGCCTCGGCAAGTTGGTGGACTACGGCATGCAGGAAATCCGAGCTCCCGGCTGGTGAAGCGTCCCCCGACCCTGGAGCGTTGGTCTCGAGCGGCGGATGATCTGCCGGCAGGGAGTGGCTGTGCCCCTCGAGCACCAGCAGCAGGCGCTCGAGCTCCTCCATCGAGTCCCAGATCTCCGGATCGGGCGCCTGGTCACCGTCGTAGGGGCCGTACAGCTCGGTCAAAGGGTACTCGTCGTCGAGCTCCTCCCAGACCAGCTCGCCGCCCCATTCGTCGTCGACGTCCTCGTCGAGATCGGGTACGTGCCCGACGCGCTCGACGACCTTGGCCCCCGAGGGTCCCTTGCCGATCGAGACCACCGTCAGCCGGTGGACCCACTCGGCATCGAAGTCGGCGAGGTAGCCGAAGACCTGGCCGAGCTTCAGCCCGAGCTCGTCGAGGCGGAGCTGCTGGGTCTCGCAGAGGGGGGTCTCGTCGACCAGCGCGTCGCCCACGCCGGTGAAGCGCTTGGCGTCCACCTCGTAGAGCGCGCCGAACATGAACTCGTACGGATCGTCGGGATCCCGCTCGTAGGCCTGGGCGAAGACCCGGTGCAGCTCGTGCAGGGTGCTCTCGCCGCTGATCCGGACCTTGCGCATCACGATCAGATCCAGCGGGACCGGCCCGTCGATCAGCTCGGCCATCACCTCGTAGACGCGGAAGCCGGCAGCCGGGCGAGCTTGCTGGTCGCGCCGGGCCCGGGCCGCCGATAACGAGACGATCCGGCCGCTGTCCAGCTCGGGGCTCAGGTCCCAGCGGCTGTCGCGCCAGTTGGTGATCGTCCCGTGGTCGCTGCAGGTCGAGCAGCGCCAGTCGATGGCGCCGGTTCCGGCGGCCCAGCCGAGCTCGATTCGGCCCGGGCAACGCCGGCGGTTCGGGCGGCGTCGGCAGCGCAGCGGCGAGAGCTGTGCCGCGCCCGCCGGCAGCACGCTGGCCGCCGAAACGATCTGCCCCAGGTAGCGGATCAACCGCGCCTTCCTGCCGTCCTGCTGGGGTTGCCGGCCGCCGAAGGCCGAGAAATCAGTAGTCCGTGACTGGCCCATAACGGCTTGATTCTAGCCGGTCCGGATCCAAGGGGCGAGCCGTTTCTGTGGTACTGTGATCCGCGCGACCAGCGGAGGATCCAATGTCGGAGCGAGCCGCGCTTCCCGCCGAGCTGAAGCAGCACCTGGCCGCCCTTGGCGGCGGGGCGGGGCAACTGGTAGTCCTGAGCGGGGCCGGGATCTCGGCCGAGAGCGGGATCCCGACCTTCCGTGGCGAGGAAGGCTACTGGGTCGTTGGATCGACGCAGTATATGCCCCAGGAGATGGCGACCCACTCGATGTTCTCTCGTGAGCCCGAGGCGATCTGGTGCTGGTACCTCTACCGGCGGAGCGTCTGTCGGCGGGCCGGCCCGAACGATGGCCACCGGGCCGTGGCCGAGATGGAGCAACTGCTCGGCGACCGCTTCCTGCTGCTGACCCAGAACGTCGACGGCCTGCACCTGCAGGCCGGCAGCAGCGCCGAGCGGACCTTCCAGATCCACGGCAACAGCGACTACGCCCGGTGCGATGCCAGCTGCGGCCAGCCGATCTGGGCCCTGCCAGCGCCGCTGGGGCTGGGCAAGCAGCGGGGGGACGAGCTCACCGACGACGAGCGTGAGCGGTTGCATTGCCCGAGCTGCGGCGGCTGGGCCCGGCCTCACGTGCTCTGGTTCGACGAGTGCTACGACGAGGAACACTTCCGCTTCCAGTCCTCGCTCAGGGCCGCCGTCTCGGCCTCGATGCTGGTGGTGGTCGGCACCTCCGGGGCGACCAACCTGCCGATGCAGGTGGGGCACGCCTCGCTGCAGACCGGAGCGACGATCGTCGACATTAACCCCGAGCCGAACCCCTTTTCCCGCCTCGCCGCCTCGGCGGACGCCGGCTTCTACCTGCAGGGTGGCGGTGGGACCTTCCTGCCGTTGATGGTCGCGGCGCTGCGGGCCTAGGCCGGGCAGAGACGCGGGAGCCGCGGCGTGGGCGAACCAACCCCCAAGTCCGAGCCAGGGTTCTCGCCGCTGAACCTGCTCGATATCGACTTCGAGCTGAGCGATACCCGGGCCGAGCTGGTCAAGAAGGTCCGGTGGATCATCCGCGTGCGCTTCGCCGTCAGCGCCGCGGTGGTGGCGTTGATGGCCTTCACCGGCTGGCAGGGCCTGACCCAGCAGCAGACGTTGACCCGCAGCGCCTTCCTTGCCACGGTGCTCACCGGGCTGATCGCGGCCGCGCTCAACTGCGCCTACTACCTGGCGCTGCGGCGTCAGCGCAACCTGCGCGGCTTCGTCGTGCTGCAGCTGGCGCTCGACGTGCTGCTCTTCACCTCGTACGTCTACCGCTCGGGCGGGGTGACCAGCCCGTTTTGTTTTCTCTACCTGCTGCCGATCATCGCTGGCGCGATGCTCGTCTCGGGCCCGGTCGCGTTCGGGCTGGCGACGCTGGCCTCGGCCTGCTTCGGCGCGGTGGCACTGCTCGAAGGGACGGGGGCCGTGGCCCACGTCTCCTACTTCGTCGACCTCGACAGCTTCGCGCAGCGGTGGAGCTTCGTCTTGCTGATGCTGATCGTCAACCCGTTCGCCTTCCTCGCCGTGGCGGGGCTCTCGTCATTCCTGATGGGGGTCGTGTGCGCCAAGAACGACGAGCTGACCGCGGCCAACGTCAAGCTCGACCGGCGCGCCCACCTGCTGGAGATGCTCTATGACGTCTCGCGCAGCGCGGTGGACAGCGCCAGCGCCAGCAAGGTGGTCGACGCCATCGGCAAGATCCTGGTCGCTGGCCTGCAGCTCGACCGGGTGCTGCTCTACCTTGCCGAGGGGGACGGCGAGGGCGAGGGGGAGGAGGGCCCCGGCCTGGTGCTCGCCCGCGAGTTCGTCGCCGATCGGGGCGGCCAGCGGGGGGAGATGCGGGTGGCGATCCCGCTCGAGCGGGAGGCGGGGGTCACGGCGATCTGTGCCCTCGAGCGGCGGGCGATCAACGTCGAGGATCCCACCGACCACCCGCTGATCAACCGTGAGCTCGCCGAGCGGATCGGCGTCAACCCGTTCGCGGTGGCCCCGATGGTCTTCCGCGGCGAGCTGCTCGGGGTGATCGGCATCGACCGCCGCTCAGACCTGGGCGTGATCGACAACGATGCCTTCCTGGTGCTGGTCGCCTTCGCCGACCAGGCGGCGGCCGCCCTCGGCATGTCCCAGCTCGAAGGACACTGACCTCGCCGACACGGCGCGCGTCAGGCGTGCCTCGGCATCACGGATCAAGGTGGCGCCGGGCGACGTTGACCAGGTCGGTGGCTTCCACCGGCTTGACCAGCAGGTCCGTGATCCCCAGCGAGCGCAGCAGTCCGCGGGCGTCGCCGTCGAAGCCGAAGGCGACCACTACCAGCGGGACCTTCGACGTCAGCTCGTCACCGCGCAGGGTGGCGCAGAGCTCGAGGCCGTTCATCCCCTGGAGGTCGAGGTCGACGAAGAGCAGGTCCGGGCGCGAGACCTTGGTCATCTCGAGGGCGGTCAGCCCGTCATCGGCGGTCATGATCACCGACTGGGGGAACCCGACCTTGAGCGCCGTGCGATAGATCTCGTTGGTTCGCGGGTCGGCCTCGGCGACGAGGATCCGCGAGGTGTCGGCGTGCCTGACCTCACTCGCCGAGTTTCGCGCCTCGCCGAGGGCCTCGATGAAGCTGTCACAGTCGGGGTAGCGATCGTCGGGCGACTTCGCCATTGCCCGGGCGATCACGTCGTCGATCGCCGTCGGCAGATCGGAGCGGATCTCGGAGACCGGCGTCGGGGGGTCCTTGATGTGTCGGCGCAAGATCTCCTTGATCGTCTTGCCGACGAAGGGTACGTCGCCGGTCAACATCTCGTAGGTCGAGACGCCGAGGGCGTAGATATCGCTGAGGTGCCGCCGTTCGTCCGGCAACTCCTCGCGGCGAATCAGCTCGGGGGCCAGGTAGAGCGGCGTTCCCGAGAGGTCCCGGCGGGCGGTCTTCTCGAGGATCTCGACCAGCCCGAAGTCGGCGAGCGCCACGCGGAAGTTTGGCCCGACGAGCATGTTCTGCGGCTTGAGGTCGCGGTGGACGATCCCCGCCTGGTGCACGGCCGAGAGGCCGCGGCAGACCTGCGAGAGGATGCCGATCACGACGTCGAGGTAGAGGTACTCGGTCCGCCGGTTGGCGTTCTCGATCAGCGTTGCCACAGGGTGGCCGGGGATGTACTCCATCACGAAGTAGGGCCGGTCCTGGTGATCACCGAAGGCAAAGATCTGCACCACGTGCTCGTGGCGGACGCTCGCCATCGCCACCGCCTCGCGGCGGAACCGGCGCGCCACGCGCTGGTCAGCCGCGTAGTGAGGTGCGAGGATCTTGACCGCTACCTTCCGCTCGAGCGCCTGGTCGTGGGCCAGGTAGACGATGCCCATCGAGCCATAGCCGAGGACTCGCTCGATCCGGTAGTTGCTGCCGAGCCGGGTCTTGGGCGGCAGGGGCCCCTCATCCATGGGTTGCCCGGTGTCCGATTGTGATTCTTTGCCGTTCACCATCGCTGGATCTGCGGTCCGCTACGCGAAGATGCCTTCGCGTTTGTTTTGTGGATTTCTTCCAGGATGTTAGCCCGTAATCGTCGGGGGCGCTACCGTTAGCGCTGCCTGCCAACGACGTAGACGCTGAGCAACGATCCGGCCCGAAAACGGTAGCCCGGATCGCGCCGCTTCGGGTTGACCAGCACCCGTCCCCCCCTGCAGCCGCAGTCGGCCCGGTCTGCCTCTTGGTCCCGGAGCTCGACGGCCACCAGGATCAGGCCCTGGCTGCGGTGCAGGGTCGCGAGCAGGCCGTCGAAGGTCAGCTCGCCGTCGGGCTCGGCCACCCGGGCAACCCTCAGCCGGAAGACCTGCCCTCCGGGGTTGCTCAGCAGCTCGTCGTAGATCGACGCCAGGCCGGGCACGAGCACGCCCTGAGCGACGAACGAGTGCTTGATCCGGTCGGTGGCGACGATGGTGATCGAGCAGCCGCAGGCGTGACCGGCGAACGCCTTGCCCCCGAAGCGCCGCTCGAACAGGTCGGCTTTCTCGGCGCTGCCCACGGCGCAGACCAGGCGCAGGCCGTCGCCCATCAGCGCGCGGTCCTGCTCGAACAGGTGCAGCAGCTTGAGCAGCGCCAGGGACGTGCGAGCGTCCGGATCCTCCTCCCCGTCCGTGGGAGTCAGCAGCACGGCGTCGGCGTCGGCCAGCCGGTAGCCTCGAGAGGGCCGGCAGAGCAGCACCCGCTCGTCGGACCAGTCGCCGGCGATGATCTCGATCCGGCCGCAGGGCGCCGGCGAGGCGGCGTCGCCCGCTGGCGAGACGATGCGGCAGAGCAGCTGGCCCGGGGCGGTCTCCTCGAGACCCAGGACCTGGTTGGCAGGCCACCGACCAGCGAGGTCCGACAGGTTGAGCAGGGAGTCGGCGAGGGCCCGGGCGCGGGCCTCGTCGGGGACCATCACGTGCAGCGTCGCACAGGGAGAGAAGAGCAGCAGCTGGCAGCAGAGCTCGGCCAGGCCGTCATGGTAGCCGCAGACGAGGATCCGCTTCAGGGCCCGCTGGGTCGGCTGGAGCTCGATGCCCTCGAGCAGCCGCGTCGCCTGCTCGAGCTCCGCGGGGTCAGGGCCGGTGGTCGCCAGCCCCGGGAGCTCGAGGCAGAGACCCTTGAGCTGCTCGAAGTTGCTCGCCACTCCGATGAAGCCCCGCAGGCGGTCGACGTCGGGCACCGGCGGCGCCTCGCTCGTCGTGCCAGGTCCGATGGCGTGGGTGAAGCCCGTCGGTTGTTCCGGGTCCTCGAGCAGGTATCCGAGCAGGGTCACGCCAGCTCGCTGGCGCCCGGTGAGCAGCAGCTGCTCGAACGGTGGCAGCTGGCCCGACGGCGGCGCTTCCTCGGCCATGTGGCCGATGCCGAAGACGCAGGTGTAGATCTCGTCGCCGCGCGAGGTCAG
>JAUVBO010000058.1 GCA_030591195.1 Pseudomonadota bacterium | reverse complement strand
CACCCTGCCGAAGAACCCCTACGGCCCGCCCTACGACAACCCGGCGCTGGTCAGCATCCAGGTTCGCGTCGGCGACCAGCCGTCCAACGCGGTGGACTTTCAGTACACCGTCAGCGAGCCGATGAGCGACGACTTCACCGGCGCGATCATCGGCGCGCAGCCGATGGCCTTCCGTGACTACATGTCCGAGCCGATCCAGGCCCAGGTCTACCTCAAGGGCGTCACCGACGCCGGCGACAGCGCGCCGGCGAACCTGGTGGTTCAGGTGGGTATCGGCAAGGTCGGCGAGGTCCCCGGCAAGGACTACAGCTTCCGCTGGTTCGACGCCAAGTTCATCAGCAACGGCGACAAGCACGACCCGCCGATCGACGCCAAGTACGACGTCTTTGGCGGCACGGTGATCGCGCCGCTGACCCAGGAGTACGACATCGCCTACCGTTTCAGCCAGGACGGCGGTCAGACCTGGGTCTACGCCGACGGCAAGGAGGACGCCGACTACGTCGCGGCCGACGCGGTCAAGCTCGCGGTGCAGGACCCGCCGCCGAACTTCTGCATGGAGAGCATCGACTGCATCACCGACAAGTACCGCTCGACCTGCAAGCACGACAGCGACTGGAAGAAGAACCACTGCGTCGAGTGCCTCGAGAGCAAGGACTGCGGCGCGGCGAAGTTCTCCCTTGGTCCGATCTGCAAGGAGGAGTTCTGTACCTGCGCCACCAAGGAGGACTGCCAGGGCAACCTCAACGGTGGCGGCTGCGTCGCCGAGGGAAACTACTGCGGCTGCGAGACCGACGACGACTGCGACTGGGCCAACGGCGAGAAGTGTGGCCTGGACGAGGTCAACAAGATCCAGATCTGCTTCCCCGGTAGTTGAGGCGCGTCGGGCCCCCGGCGTCTGCTCCGATCGATCGATCCGTATCCCTGCACCGCACGGTCAGTGCTCAAGCCGAGGAGGACCGCGATGTACGTCGTCTGCGTGGATGTGTTGGTCAAGGCGGGCCGCGAGCGGGACTTCATCGCGGCGACGGAGGGCAACCACCGGGGCACGCTGCAGGAGCCGGGCGCCCTGCGCTTCGACGTGCTGCAGGGCGTCGAGGACCCGGCGCAGTTCTTCCTCTACGAGGTCTACCGCGACGCCGCTGCGCTCGATGCACACAAGCAGACCGAGCACTATCAGACCTGGCGTGACACGGTGGCCGACTGGATGGCCAAGCCGCGGCAGGGGACCAGGTACGAGAGCCACTTCCCCGCCGACGGGGCGTTCTAGCGATGGCGGGCGACCAGTCGACCATCGGGACCTTCGAGTTCTTCACCGCCGCGAGGATCGTCTTCGCTGACGGGGCGGCCGAGCGTCTCGGTGAGCTGGCTCGGCCCCTGGGGAGCCGCGCGCTGCTGGTGGTCGGCGGCGCCTCGGCCGAGCACAGCGGCCTGCTCGGGCGCCTGCGCGAGCAGCTGCCGGTGGTCGCCGAGGCCCGCTGTGGTCGCGAGCCGCGGATCGAGGACGTCGACCGGGCGGTCAGCGGTGCGCGCGCGGCCCGCTGCGATCTGGTGGTAGCGGTGGGCGGCGGCAGCGTGCTCGACTGCGGCAAGGCCGCCTCGGGGATGATCACCAACCCCGGGTCGCTGCTCGACTACCTCGAGGGCGTCGGCGCCGGCAAGACGATCGAGCGGCCGCCGGTGCCGATGGTGGCCGTGCCGACGACCGCCGGCACCGGCAGCGAGGTGACCAAGAACGCGGTGATCAGCGGCGCTGGCTACAAAAAGAGCGTCCGCAGCCCGCTGCTGATCCCGCGTCTGGCCGTGGTCGACCCGCGCTTGACCCACGACGATCCGCCCGAGCTCACCGCCGCCTGCGGGATGGACGCGTTGACCCAGCTGATCGAGGCCTACCTCTCGAACAACGCCTCGCCGTTGACCGACGGGCTGGCGCTGCGTGGCATCGCCGCGGTGGGCCAGGCGCTGCCGGCGGCCTACGAGGGACCGGACGATGCCCGGGCCCGCCGGCGGATGGCGCTGGGCAGCCTGCTTGGTGGCATCTGCCTGGCCAACGCCGGCCTCGGCGCGGTGCACGGCTTCGCCTCGCCGATCGGTGCTCTCTTTCCGCAGATCGGGCATGGCGTCGCCTGCGCGAGCCTGCTGCCCCACGTGTTGCGCAAGAACCATCAGGCGAGCCACCGCACCCCGGTGGCGGCGCGGGTCCACGCGCGCCTGGCCGACATCGGCGAGGCACTGAGCGGCAGGCGGACGGTGGAGCGGGCCGAGGCGATCGCCGCGGCTATCGCCGGCGTCGAGGTGCTGCGGCAGCGGCTGCGGATCCCGACGCTGTCGGAGCTCGGCATCACGCGCGAGGATCTGCCGCGGATCGTCGTCGGCGCCCGCGGGTCATCGATGCGCCACAACCCGGTGGAGCTGACCGACCAGCAGCTGACCGAGATCCTCGAGGCCGCGCTCTAAGGGGTTGTCGCCAAAGGCTCCGCGGAGCTGATCGATACTTCCCGGGAATGTTCCGCGCCTCGCCTCGCGTTGATCAAAGAGTGTCCGGTGCTTCGCCGGGCGGCGTATGGTGAGGTATGGAGCTGGTCCGACAGCGATACTCCGCAGCGTTGATCCTCGCCCTGGCGAGCTGTGCCAGCGGATGTGATGGACGCGCCGTGCCGGTCGACGCCGTGGTGCCCGCGGCCCCCGTGGCACCGCCTGCCCGCCCTAGCCCGACAGCCCCAGTGGCGCCGCCGGCCGATCCGCTGCCCGAGCCGCCGGCCGATCCGAGCCCGGGACCGACACCCGCGACCCCGGGCCCCACCGGCGCGCCGGTGGGCGCGCTGTGCGACTTCCAGCACACGCTTACCCCCTGGAGCATGCGCCTCAATCCGACCTCTCAGGTCTGCGACTCCCAGCTTTGCCTCTACACGGGCATGGACGTCGCCCGCTGCACTGACTTTTGCGCCGTCGACAGCGACTGCCCCGACCCGACGCCAGACTGCCCCGACGGGTTCATCTGCGTCGCGCGCTTCGCCGTCGGTCCCCCCGCTTGCTGCAGGCTGTGTATCTGCCGCCGCGCGCTGCATCCGGCCGAGCGCCGGGACCTCTTCAGCTGCCTCGACCGCACCTGCGACTTCAGCGTCGAGGACTGACCCCCCCCTGCTCACGATCGTCTGATTGTTCGCCATCCCCTGTGAAGCTGTATTATCGTGCGCGCGTTCCTCTTCTGCCCCCGAAGCGTGGAGTGACGTTCAACCAACCTTAGGAGATCGACAGGATGACCTGGAACAAGCTGAAGACGACCCTCGCAGCGCTGACCGTCGTCGCGACCCTGGCGACCGCCACGGTGACCAGCACCGGCTGCTACGGCCAGTTCGCCGTGACCAAGAAGGTCTACGACTGGAACGGCCGGATCGGCAACAAGTTCGTCCGGACCCTCGCCTTCTGGGGGCTGGTGATCATCCCGGTCTACGCGATCGTGATGCTCGGCGACGGCATCATCTTCAACGTGATCGAGTTCTGGGGCGGCTCGAACCCGGTGGCGGCCGGGCCGGCACGGGTCTACGCCGATGGCTCGATCGGCTTCGAGCGCGCGGGCCAGCGCTACCGTATCGTCCCCAGGAGCAACCAGCGGTTCTCGCTGATGGTCGACGGCCAGCAGGTCGCCAGCGGCAAGCTCACTGCCGACGGCGGGCTGATCTTCTCGGACGAGCGCAAGCAGCGGATCTACCACTTCACCGCCGAGACCCTCGAGCAGCTGCGGCGCCGGATCGCCAGCGGCAAGGCGACGCCGGCCGTCTGAGCCTCGACCTCCGGTCCTAGGCCGAGACGGCGAACTCGCGGAGCACGGCGTTGAGCGATGTTTTGCGGTCGGTGGATTCCTTGCGGCTACCGATGATCAGCGCGCAAGGGGTGAGGTAGGTGCCGGCGGCAAACTTCTTCTCGCGCATCCCGGAGATCACCACCGAGCGGGCTGGCACCACCCCACGGTGGATCATCTCCTCGTCGCCGGTGACGTCAATGATCGGCGTCGTGGCGGTGAGGATCACGTTGGCGCCGAGCACCGCCTCCTCCTCGACCATCACCCCCTCGACGACGATGCAGCGCGAGCCGATGAAGGCGCCATCCTCGATGATCACCGGCCGGGCGCCTGGTGGCTCGAGCACGCCACCGATGCCGACGCCGCCGCTGAGGTGGACGCCGCGGCCGATCTGGGCCCCCGAGCCGACGGTGGCCCAGGTGTCGACCATGCTGTTGCCGCCGACGTAGGCGCCGATGTTGACGTAGCTCGGCATCAGCACCGTGCCCCGCTCGATGAACGCGCCGTAGCGGACCCGGGCCGGCGGCACCACCCGCACGCCCAGTGCTTCGAAGCCCCGCTTGAGCGGGATCTTGTCGTAGTACTCGAAGGGCTCGACCTCGATCACCCGCATCTTGGCCAGGCGGAAGTAGAACAGGATCGCCTGCTGGACCCAGGTGTTGACCACCCAGCCCTCACCCTCGCGTTTCTCCGCCACCCGCAGCTCGCCACCATCGAGGAAGGCGAGGGTCTGGTAGACGGCCTCGATCCAGGACGACTCCTCGTCGAGCCGGTCGGGCTCGGCGGCGGCGGCCTCGATGCGCTCGATCAGCGAAGCGAGCAGCTCCGGGGTAAGGCTCATCGTCTCTTCTCCTCGGGCGTCGCCGGCTCGGTCCGCGTGGGGGTCGCTGGGATGGACTTCCAGAGCTCGATTGCCCGCTGACAGTCGGCCAGCGAGGGAACCAGGGCCAGCCGGATGTAGGGCTGATCGACGCCGGCCAGCGGGGCGGGGGCGACGAGGATCCCGGCCTGGGTCAGCCGCTCGCCGTAGGCCATGGCCGCCGCGCCGTCGTTGCCGAAGGCCGGGGGGATCCGGACCCAGAGGTACAGCGTCGCCCGGCACGGCAGGTGCTCGAGCCCTGCGTCGGCGAAGAAGGTGACGAAGGCGTCGCGCTTGGCACGGAAGGCATCGCGTCGGCGGGCGGCGTGCTCCTCGTCGTCCCAGGCGACGATCGCCGCTTGCTGGCCGGGCACGGTCGCCGCCACGCCGAGGTTGGCCCGCATCTTGACCAGCGTCGCGACGAGCTCGGCGTGGCCAGCGACGAATCCTGCGCGGTAGCCGGTCATCCCCGAGCGCTTGGACAGGGAGTGGAAGGCGAGCACGCCCGCCGCAGGCCTTGATCCTGACCCGTCCGCGAGCTGGAGCACCGAGGGCGGGCGGATGTCGTCGAGGTACATGTCGACGTAACACTCGTCGGCGCAGAGCAGGATGTCGTGGTCGTGGCAGAAGTCGATCACCCGCCGCAGGTAGGCCTCGTCGACCGTGGCGCCGGTCGGGTTGTGCGGGTAGTTGATCCAGATCACCGCGGTCTTGGCGATCTCGTCGGCGGGCAAGTGCCACGGCTCGAGCCGGTAGCCGCGTTCCGGGCGCAGCTCCACTGGCCAGGGCTCGGCGCCGGCGAACAGCGCGCCACGCTCGTACGGCGGGTAGCCCGGATTGCCAAAGATGATCCGCGGACGCTTGGCCGGGTCGCAGAAGGCCAGCGGCAGGTGGAAGATCGCCTCCTTCGAGCCCCGGGTCGGCAGGATCTCGCGCTCGGGGTCGAGCTCGACGTCGAAGCGGCGACGGAGCCAGCGAGCGATCGCCTGGCGCAGCGGCTCGATCCCCCGGATCTTCGGGTAGCGGCTAACCTCGGGCATCCCGTTGCCGAAGGCGGCGCGGATGCGCGGATCGGTGGGCTCGATCGGGTCGCCCACCGAGAAGTCGAAGACCTCGATCCCCCGGCGTCGCAGCTCGTCGCGCTTGGCATAGAGCGCCTCGGCCGGGTAGGTCGGCAGCCTGCTGATCACCGGGTTGACGTCGACCATCGGGTACGTTCACTCCTGTTGCCGGCGGCGGGTTTAGCACATTCGACCGACGAAGACGATTCAGCGTGCAGATCAGCCCGCGTCGTCGCGGTGGCTTCCGCGCAGTGCCGGCTGCAGCGCCTCGTCGGCGGTGAAGCAGCGGCGGTAGGACAGCCCGACGATGATCAGGCAGCCGAGAGCCACCGAGGCCGTGAGCATCATCATCACCACGATCTGGTAGCGCACCGCCACCAGCGGCTCAGCGCCGGCGAGGATCTGGCCGGTCATCATCCCTGGCAGGCTGACCAGCCCAACGACCATCAAGGAGTTGATCATCGGCGTCATCCCGGCCCGGAGCGCTGTCCGCAGCTGGGGCCGGGCCGCCTCCCAGGGCGAGCAGCCGAAGCAGAGGCGCAGCTCGACCTCGGCGGCCCGCGCGCGGAGCTCGCCGAGGAAGCGGTCGAGGGCGAGGGAGATGCCGTTGAGCGAATTGCCGAGGATCATCCCGGCGATCGGAACGGCGACCCGGGCGGTGTACCACGGGCGCTCGCCGACGATCAGCGCGCAGACCAGGGCGCCGACGAGGTAGGTGCTGGCCATCAGCGCCACCGCCGAGATGCCGTAGCCGCTGAAGAACAGCCCCGACACGCGCTGGACGACGGCTCTCGAGGCCATCAGACACATCAGCGCCACCACCGCCGCCACCACCGCCGGGTGGTCGATGGCAAAGATATGGCTGATCGCGTAGCCGATCAGCGTCAGCTGGGCGAAGGTCCGCACCGTCCCCCAGGCGAGCGAGCGCAGCAGCCCGAGCCGCAGCAGCGCCGAGCCGCCACCGGCGAGCAGCACCAGGGCGACGCTGAGCAGCAGCTGCAGGTCGCCGATGGGGGGGGCCGGCTTCACCGCCGATCCTCGAGACGGAGCTGGCGGAGGGGGGCGGCGCCGGCCACCCGTGCCCAGCGGGCGTGGTCGTGGGCCACGACAACCAGCGCGCCGCCATCGGCGAGGTAGCGGCCGACGCGATCGACGACCGCCGTCGCTCGGCTGTCGTCGAGAGCGGCGGTGAGCTCGTCACAGAGCAGGGCGCGCGGCTCGAGCAGCAACGCCCGACAGAGGGCCACCCGCGCTGCCTCGCCGCCAGAGAGCACGCGTGCGTCGCGCTCGAGCAGCGGGCGCGGGTCGAGCCCCACCGCCTCGAGCAGCTCGGCGGCTCGGTCGGCGTCGTAGCGGCTGCTCCTGCGGTGGTCGTCGACCGCAAACGGGGCCGAGAGGTTGTCGGCCACGCTCCCTGGCAGCATCACCGGCTGCTGGGCGAGGTAGGCCAGCCGTCGGCGCCACCGGCGCGGTGGCAGCTCGTCAGCAGTCTGCCCCTCGAGCGCGAGCGTGCCGCCGCGCGCGGCCTCGAGCCGGCAGAGCACCCGCAGCAGCGTCGACTTGCCGCATCCTGACGGGCCCTCGACCTGCAGGGCCTCGCCGCGCCGCAGCTCGAAGGAGACGAGCCGCTCGCGGGGCGGCTCGCCGACCGCGACGCCGAGCCCGGCGGCGCGGAGCACCGGCGGCGGCTCGCTCATGGCCCCGCTGCCAGCAGCGCGTTGACGGCCTGGTGGGCCTTGCGGGCGAGCGCGGTGGCGTCACGCTCGGGGGGAATCGGCTGGCCGAAGATCACGTCGACCTGCCCCGGACGGACTCGCCAGTCTCCCGCAGGGCAGACGTCGCGCAGCCCGCGCAGCGCCATCGGCACCACCGGCACGCCGGCCGTGTCCGCCAGGCGGAAGGCGCCCGGATGGAAGCGGCCGAGCCGCCCGTCACGGGTGCGGTGACCCTCGGGGAAGACGACGAAGCTGTCGCCCTGGCGGATCATCTCCGCCGCCTGCTCGAAGGCGCGCCGGTTGTACGCCCGGTCGCCGCGCTTGACCGGCACCTGGCCGAAGACGCGGATGCAGCCGCCGTAGATCGGGATCTTGAAGTGCGCCTGATCCTGGAAGCTGCGGTGGAAGTAGGGGATCGATTGGAAGACGACGAACAGGTCGAGCAGGCTGACGTGGTTGATGGAAAAGATGTAGCTCGCGCCGGGCGCGAGGTGATCTAGACCGTGCTGGCTGACCCGCACGCCGGCGAGGTCGGTGACCCGGCGGCAGACGAACTTGCCGAGGCGATCGAAGCGCCGGCCGTCGAGCAGCGTCTTGTCGAGCAGGTTGAACAGCACCAACCAGCCGCCGAGGTGAGTCAGCCCCACCCCCAAGCGGGGGACGCTGAGCAATGTCTCGAGGGCGGTGAACGGCCGCAGCGGCTCCTGGTGAAGCAGGGTTTGCTGGTCACGATCAAGCATCGATCGAAGCTGTAGCACGGGGCACAGCCCTGGAGAACCGCCGCCCTCAGGATCCTGTCGATCTCTCCATGCCGCTGGTGTAATCTGTCGCCGGATCCCCGAAATGAACCTTGGTGGGTACCCGCGTCGAGCGGGGGACGGCGAGTGGTTTTCCTAATAATCACGTGGTGTTTTAGGTTCACGCAGAATAATTATGAAAGCCCGGCACCAGATTTCTACGTTGGCGTATTATTAATTCCACCAACTTTATGGAAATGATAGGATTTCGATCCATCCTTCAAAAGACATCGGTATCCATTGTTCGAGGTGTGACGCAGAACCGGACGGTGAATCGGCAAAGAGCTACACCTGCCCGCATGACAAAGGAGCACTACCCGACGCAGGAACCGCCAGTCTCAAACACCAGGGTTCTGTTATTAGTTTCCAGTATTTTCGCCGTCGTGAGCGGCAAGCCAACGGCGGCGTGGTGACCACGTCGCGCTGATAGCGGCATGGGCAACGGCCCACAGGGAGACAACGATGGACAAGAAAGACCTGCCATTCACCGAGGAAGAGTTCTATGAGGGCCTCTGGGAGCGTGCCCAGATGGTGTTCAGCAAGGCCGAGCGCGAGAAGCTGAGGAACTCCACCGTCGGTTGCATCGGGGTCGGCGGTGTTGGCGGGATCAACGGCGACATGCTGATGCGGT
>JAUVBO010000937.1 GCA_030591195.1 Pseudomonadota bacterium | reverse complement strand
GACGCGACCTCCGAGCCTCCCCATCTGCTGACGCCGGACGACCTGCTCGCCGGTGACGGTCTCGAGCGTGTCGCTGGCTCGGTGGTGCTCTTCGACGACGACCACTACTACCTCGGCAGCGTGCTGGCCGAGGCGCTGCTGGCACGCGGCCTCGAGGTGACCCTGGTCACGCCCGCGCCGCTGCCCGCGGCCTGGACCGCCCATACCCTCGAGCAGGTCCGGATCCAGCGGCGGCTAATGGGCGGCGGCGTCAAGCTGATGCTGCAGCACGACCTCGGCGCTTACGACGGCGAGCGGCTCGAGGTGCGCTGCATCCACACCGGCGCCGTCGAGTCTGTCGCCTGCGCCAACCTGGTGCTGCTGACCTCCCGGCTGCCCGACGACGAGCTGTACCTGGCGCTGACCGAGCAGCGGGCCGCCGAGGCCCGGGCCGCGGGCATCAGGCAGATCTTGGCGGCGGGCGATTGCCTGTGCCCGTCGACCATCGCCGCGGCGGTCCACGGCGGCCACCTCGCCGGCCGGACCCTCGAGCAGCAGCTCGACGACGAGGCCGCCGATGCGGTGCCCTTCGACCGCGAGCTGCCGGCCCTCTGATCGACGCCAGCGACGGTAGGGTACACTCGGCCGATGGCCGACCACTACCACCAGCGACGCCCGGACCAGCGGATCGACGACGAGGGAGAGCTGCTGCAGATCATCCGTGGGGCCAAGCACCTGACCCTCGCCATGACCCGGGGCGACGAGCCCTACCTCGCCACGGTCAACTACGGCTACGACGAGGCGGCGCGGGCCTTCTTCTTCCACTGCAACCCCAAGGGCAAGAAGGTCGATTTCCTCCGGAGCAACCCCGTCGTCTGGGGTCAGATCCTCGACGACCTCGGCTACCGCGACGGCCACTGCCAGCACGCCTTTCGCACGGTCCAGCTCCGGGGCACCGTCAGCTTCCTCGACGATCCCGAGGAGAAGTTGTGCGCCCTGCGGCTGATGATCGAGCAGCTCGAGTCGGACCCCGAGCCGACCAAGGCGCGCGTGCTCGACGATCGGTCGGCTCGGACCGTGGCCATCGGCCGGATCGACGTCGAGCGCTTCAGCGCCAAGCGCGGCCACCTCGGCCCCTGATCGCGCCTGCACCGCCGCGCCAAGCACGCCGCAGGGGAGGATGCGGTGCCGATCGATGTCCAGGCCATCGGTCCATCCCAGCACCCGATCTCGCCCGGTCGTGGCTAGTCGACCTTCCGGATGGAGGGTGCTTTGGGACCAGGAACTAGCTGAAAAGAATCACTTGTCAGGCTGGGGTCCTCCATCTGCCGACGGCACGATTGGTGCAAGCCATGACGACATGGGCAAGGTTGTTCGCCGAAGTACTCCGGTCTGGGTCGTCCTGCTGGCCCTCGGCAGCGGATGTGGTCCCCAGGATCCGTGCGCCGAAGCGGCCGAGATCCTCGCCGGCTGTGGCCTGCCCACGGAGGCCTTCGTCGACGGTTGCCGGGCCCAGCCCCAGTGGGCGGCGCCGGTCTTGGCGGAGGGCTGTCAGCCGCTCCAGCCTCTTGGCAAGGCTGACGGTGCTGGCGCTCCGCAGCCACCGGCGGTCAAGGCCAGGCACCTGGTGCTCGACACCGCCCGCGACGAGCTGAGCCTGTACCGCGCTGCGGCAGACGAGACGCCGTTGGTGAGCTACAAGGTCAGCCTCGGGCGCGGCGAATACCTCAGCTCCGCCGGCAAGCAGCGCGAGGGGGATCACCGGACGCCCCGGGGCAGCTATCGACTGTTCGCCGGCCGGCCCTCGAAGTTCAACCGGTTCCTGCCGGTGAGCTACCCCAACGCCGAGGACGCGGCGCGGGGCCTGGCCGCGGGTCTGATCGGCCAGGCCGAGCACGACGTGATCGTTGCTGCCGACCGGGCCGGCACGATGCCCCCCCAAGATACGGCGCTCGGCGGCGCGATCGGCATCCACGGCTTTGGCACCGAGTGGGGCTTCGTTCCGCCCCAGTACCAGCACCTTCATCACTGGGTCGATGTCTCGCAGGGGTGCGTCGTCGTCACCGACGCCGAGATCGTGGTGCTCGTCCAGTCCTACGTCCCGGGCGCGGTGATCGAGATCCGCTGAGCGGCGGATCGCTGGTCAGCGCCTCTTCTTGCCGGCGGCGTTCTCTACCCCCAGCACCTTCAGCGGCCCGCCCGCCGTACGGCGGGTGAGCTGGATCAGCCGCTCGGGCGCGCCCGCGGCGGCGGCCACGTGGAGCAGGATGTCCTCGAGGCCGTCGCGATCGAAGTCGGCCCAGGCGAGCAGGGTCACCGGCGCGCTGGCGGGGGACCCGGGGAGCTGGCTGACCAGGGTGGTGTCGACCCGTACGATGTCGGCGACGAAGCTGCGTCGCGCAGGGCGAGCCGAGCGGAGGATCGTCAGCGGGCGGCAGCGGGAGAGGTAGGGGTCGCGCTCGGCCTCGTTCCTCGCCCGATACCCCTGGGCGTGGCGGGCCAGCGCGTCGGCACAGGAGTGGAGCTCGACCTGCTCGCCGCCGCGCGAGACTCGACCCAGTGGCCGTGGGTGCCGCCGCTCGAGCGCAGCGGCGGTCGCCGCGATCCGGTCGAGCTTGATCCGGGCGGTCCAGCGGATCGCCAGCGGTGGGCCGTCCTCTCGGGCGGCGATCAGGGCCCGGGCCGCGCGGAGCTCGGGCAGCACCGGGTCCTTGCCGACGAACTGATAGACCGTCCTGCCCCGGCGGAGGAAGGCGTCCTCGGCCTTTGTCCGGCGGAGG
>JAUVBO010000996.1 GCA_030591195.1 Pseudomonadota bacterium | reverse complement strand
GGTCGACCGGTGGGCTCGGGAGCCGGGCGACGCTCTTGCGGCGCTGCCGCGGGATGCTGGTCCGTTGGCGCGAGCGGCTTCGCCGGGCGAAGCCGGCTTTCGTTCCGGCCACGACCATCGAGCTGCTCGCCAGGGCGACCGCCCACGAGCTTGGTCGCGCCGATGCGTGGCGTCGGCTCAGCCGCCAGCGTGGCATCGCCAGCCGGGCGGCCGCCGGGGCGATCTGTCGGCTGGAGCCAGCTGGATCGGCGGCAGCGCAACCGCGGCCCTTCGGCGGCTGTCAGCGGTTCCTCGCCCGCCAGCGTTCGCTGCTCGAGCGCCTCTTTCCGCCGAAGCTGCCCGAAGAGACGGGATCCAGTGGGGGGCGCTAGCCCGACCGTGCAACAGCGGGTGCTGGAGGTCGGGGCGCGACGGATCGCCTACCAGGTGCGGGGGAGGGGACCGGTCATCGTGCTGGCCAACGGTCTGGGTGGGTCGTTTGCCATCTGGCGCTACCTCTGCGCGCGGCTGGACGGGCGGCGGTTCATCTCCTGGAGCTACCGGGGCATGTTTGGATCGTCGCCTCCGGCGACCAGCGCTGACGCGGCCATCCCGCGGCAGGCGGAAGATATCGCCGCCGTGCTCGCGCACGAGGGCGTGCAGCGGGCGCTGCTGGTCGGCTGGTCGATGGGCGTCAACGTCTGCTTTGAGCTCTGCCGGATCCGTCCGGATCTTCCCGTGGGTCTGGTGGGGCTCAACGCGCCGCCGCCCCGGGGCCTACGCGGGACGGGGACCGCTCTTCGAGCCGCTGCTGGGGCGGTGGCCTCGTTGCTCAATCGCGCCGGCGCGCCGCTGCTGGAGCGGGGCGTGCGGCGGGCGGCGAGGTGGCGACTGCTGATCCCGTTGCTGCGCCGCCTGGGCGTCGTCGGCGCGACGGTGGACGAGCGGAGCCTCGCCGAGCTGATCGAGCAGTTTGCCGGCTCGGCTCACGACCGCTTCGAGGTCTACGGCGAGACCTTGCAGCAGGTCGCCACCCATGACTACGCTGAGCTGTTGCCGCGGTTGACGTTTCCGGCGCTGCTGATCGCTGGATCACGGGATCGGATCACGCCGCTCGCGGCGTCGCGCGAGATCGCGATGCGGCTGCCTGCAGGTCGACTGGTGGTGATCGACGGGGGGACGCACTACACGCTGGTCGAACACGCTGATCGGGTCAACCACCACATCGAGGCGTTCGCACGGACGCTGGGGCAGGGGCGTCAGTAGCTCGAGCTGACTCGCTACCCCGGACCGAGCCTGACGCTACAGCAGGCAGGACCAGTCGAGGTTGCGCAGGATATAGTCGTCGATCATCGCCTGGTGCTCGGGGTCGACGTTGGTGAAGACAACGCCGCTGGAGGGCTCGCCGTCGTCGGCGTGGACCACCTTACCCGCGCAGGTGATGACCCGATCTGTCCCTGGCAGCTGGAACTGCAGGCCGATGCTCGACTCCTCGTTTTCCGGCTCGAACACCCGGTGGACCCGTACTCCGCAGCGGCTGAGGTCGGAGGCCCGGCAAAGGTAGGGGCGTCCGTTGACGTACTTGTTGAGAATAAAATCCACGGGGATCCGGAAATCGATCCTCTGGTCGTCGTTGTGTGCGGTAATCATCTGCCCCCCTGCGTTTGTGACGATGTAAGACATTGTAGGTGAACAGGCGCCACGGTCAAAAAAATGCTCCATGAATCCGAGAATTGACGCTGCCGTATCGGTAGTGGTTAGCTCAGGGACCGCGTTGGTGCGTGGAGTCAAGGCTGGTGCCTGGCCTGCTGGCGCGACGGAAATGGGATATGGCTGTCACCTGCGACTGCGGCCACAAGAGCTCCGACACGGCCTCGTTCTGCGAAGGCTGCGGCGAGCCGTTCGGAGACGCCGGAGACGACGCGCTGATCGGCGCGACGATCAACGACACCTACCGCGTCGAGCAGGTGCTCGGCCGGGGCGGAATGAGCGTCGTCTACCGCGCAAAGCACCTCCTCACCGAGCAGGAGGTGGCGGTGAAGGTCTTGCCGCCGGAGCTGGCGACTCACCGGGAAGTCAAGGCGCGGTTCATCGAGGAGGCTCGCACGCTGGCGCGCCTCGAGCACCCGAACATCGTCCAGCTCTACAACTTCCTCGAGGAACAAGGGCACCTCTATCTGGTGATGCAGTTCGCCGATGGCGACAGCTTCGAGGAGATCATCACCGGTGAGGGGCGAGTCTCGGTGGCCGACACCGTGGCGGTGGGGATCGAGGTCCTGAGGGCGCTCGAGTACGCCCACGACCACGGCGTGGTCCATCGCGACATCAAGCCGTCGAACATCGTCATCCGCGGCGACAGCGCGGTGAAGGTGATGGACTTCGGCATCGCGAAGATCGTCGGCAGCAGCAAGCTGACCCAGACCGGGCAGACCATGGGAACGGTCCGGTACATGTCGCCGGAACAGGTGCGCGGCAAGCACATCGACCACCGGACGGACCTCTACTCGCTCGGGGTGACGCTCTACGCGGCGGTCTGCGGTCGTACACCCTTCGACGGTGACAACCACTTCGACATCATGCGGATGCACCT
>JAUVBO010000473.1 GCA_030591195.1 Pseudomonadota bacterium | reverse complement strand
GGCGCCGACGACGATGGGTCGAGTCAGGGCAGCGAAACGGCTCTTCTCGCTCGACAAGGAGACACTCGGCGGGCTGCTGGCGAAGAGCAAGTACGGCGGCGGGGCGATCGGGATCAAGTACGGCGTGTCGGTCTACGCCTTTCGCTACGAGACCCAGAACCAGGGCCAGAAGGTGGAGGCCACCGCCACGCTGGCCTTCCCCATGCTGACCGCGGGCGAGGAACTGACGCCGTCGACGGTGCTCTGGCTCCATGGCACCAGCGGCTTCATGGACGACTGCGCGCCCAGCCGTCATCCCGAGGGTGCCCTGTCAGTAGCGCTGATGGCGTCCCAGGGCTTCGTCGGCGTGGCGCCCGACTTCCTCGGGATGAACGGCGTCGGCGAGGCCTCGACCATGCCTCATCCCTACCTCGCTGGCGAGCCGACGGCGCTGGCGTCGCTCGACGCGGTGCGGGCGGCCAAGCGGATCGTTGCCGTCAAGGGCAAGTCCGTCACCCCGAGCGACAAGCTGACCATCTGGGGCGGTTCCCAGGGCGGTCACGCGACCCTGTTCACCATCCGCTATGCGCCGTACTACGCCCCGGAGCTCGAGCTGGTGGCTGGCCTGGCCCTGATCCCACCGGTTGATCTGGTGGCCCAGCTCGAGGCCGGGCTCAGTGAGCTGCGGGCCAGCACCATCGTTCTCGCCGGCGCCACGGTGGCGCTCGGACGCTGGTACGGGCTCGAGGGCCCGCTCGCCGAGGTGCTCACCGACGCCCCACCGAACCGGCTCGCCACCGAGCTGCCCAAGGTGATGGACACCACCTGCAAGCCCGCCCCCGAGACCTTTGCCATCACCCAGGTCAACGACGTCTTCACCGAGGCCTTCGTCAAGGCCGTCGCCGTCGACAAGGACTGGAAGGGCTTCGAGCAATGGCGCTGCGTCTTCCGCGAGAACTCGCTGAACACCACCTCGGTCGCCGCCATCGAGCAACCGCCGATCCTCTTCATCGTCAGCGAGAACGACGAGCTCGTCGACCCCGCGGCCCAGCGCAGCAGCTACGACACCCTGTGCCGGTCCGGCTACCAGATGGAGTACCTCGAGTGCGCCGGCGCCGGCCACACCCAGGGGGCGAAGTGGTCGCTGAACCAGCAGTTCGCCTGGCTGGCTGATCGGCTCGAGGGCAAGCCCCTCGTCGCCCCCTGCGCCCCCCGTCCACCCGCCAGCTGCTGCGCGGGCTCACCGGCCGACGTTTGCACCCAGCCTCAGGGATGATCCCGCCAGCGCGGTCGGCGCGGTGCTGCGATCAGCGGCGCCGAGAGTTCACGAGATCTGTCGGCCACGTGTATGGTTGACGTGGAGGTGGGCGATGAACCGATTGCTGCTGCTTGGCCCGTGGCTGCTGCTGGCGTGCGCCAGCGACGATCCCGGGACCCAGGATGGTGCCGCCGAGGCGGGGCGGATCACCGAGGCGGGGCGGATCACCGAGGCGGGGCGGATCACCGAGGCGGGGCGGATCACCGAGGCGGTGGTTCCCGACGGCCCGGTCGTCGGTCCGCGGCTCGTAATCACCGGCGGCGCCGCGGCCCACGGCGGCTGCGGCGACGCCGCGCCCGATCCGGAGCCTGACGGTGGCTACCAGCCGTGCGGTCCGTCCGTCGAGTTCTACTTCACCGCGCGGCTGACCAACCCGGACGCTGTGGCGTCGATCAAGGCCGCCGTGACCAAGGTCGAGGTGCTCGATGGCGACACGGCCCAGGTGCTGACGACGACGTCGGCCGGCCCCGGGATCATCGGCCAAGCGCCCTTTGACGGCACGGTGGCCCCGGGGGCGACGGTCGAGGTGCGCTACGAGGTCGGCACCTTCGAGGTGATGGCGAGCCAGGTGATCTACCGCGTGACCTTCGACATTGGCGGCGTGGCGATCACCGCGGACTCGCCGCCGGTGACCTATCTCCCGCTGCCGATGTGAGCTTCCGGCCGAGGGCGGTTCGATCGCGGCGCGGTGTGGAACGTGATCTTTGCGCGTCGTCACCGGCAGTCTGTACGCTCGTCGATGAGGGGCGACGGGTGCCCAGGAGGCGAAGATGAGGGGGCGAGTCGCAGGCTTTGCCGCCGCTTCGTTGCTGGTGCCGCTCGTTGGCGTCGCGACCGCTGGCGCACCGGCGCCGAGCGTTCGCGTCGAGGTCTGGTCCGAGGTGCCGCTGGGCGCAGCGATCCGCGTCGAGCTTCGTGCGGTGATGGCCAGGTTGCTGCTGAAACGGCTCCGGGCGGTGCTCACGGTTCGCCGCGCTGGCAAGTCCGTAGCAGGCCGCTGGCTGGTCGATCAGCGGACGCCGGTCACCTGCGGTGAGCGGCTGCGGCTCTCGTTTGCGCCCGCTGCCAGCCTCGGCGCCGGGGCGTACCTGGTGAGGGGCTTTCAACGGCTCAAAATGGACTTTGCCTGGCGGTACACATGGCCGTCGTACCCGGTGGAGGTGCTGGCCACGGCCGACACCCTGGCGCCCTCCTTCGCGGGGCTGAAGGAGGCGGTCTGCATTCGCCCGAACGCCTTGCTCGGTTGCGTGCCCTCCGGCATCAAGCTGGTCGCGCCAGCGGCGAACGACACGTCGCGCACGCGGCTGGTCACCTGCTACCGCAAGCGCGGCGCGCCGTACCGGCCGGACGGCTGCTTCGAGGCGGGTCGGATCTGCGAGGTCGCGCTGATCTTTCCGACGCGTGGTTGCCGCGGATTCCCCACGCCCAAGGCCAGGTCCGGGGCGCTGGGCGTCATGGGCCGGCGAGCGACCGGCGGGATCAAGGCGCTTTCGGCACCCCGGGAGTGTTCGCGAGCGCCCGTAAGAGCCTCTCCGGCGGCGCTTTCGTGCTCTGGACCAGCGTCCGCGCTGTGCGCGTGGCGCCGTTGTGGCGGCGGTATTTCCGCAGCTCAGCAGTCGCAGTGCCGCATCGAGACACTCACCAGAGGACCTGGTGGAGCCTGCACCTTCTTCATCCCATTGGCTCAACGGTGTGCTAGCGCGTGAGGGCGCGGTCGCCGAGCAGCACCACCAGGCGCAGCCAGCCCTTGCTGCGCAGGGCCTCGATGGAGCTCGGCCCCTTGATCTGCGCGGCCAGGCGCGCGGCGAGGGCGGCGCCGTCAGATCCACGGTGGTAGATCAGAGTCTTGGATCGCCGCGCGGCGGTCTGGTTGTCAAGCGCCAGGCGCGCCACAGGCAGGCCGGCCTTCGCCAGGCGATCGGCGAGCGCGCGGGCACCGACCGCGACGCTGGCCCGAGCCACGAGCTTGAGCTGGGGCCCGAGGCTGCGCAGGTAGTGACGCGCCTTCGGCTGGTCCGCCGGCTTGCTGATCCCCACCTGATCGGCGACGAGCACCAGCAGCACGTGATCGCCACGGGGCGACCAGTAGGCCCGCACCTGGCCGGCGAGGTAGGCCGGAGCGTCGCTGGTGAGGTGCTGGCTGGCGAAGCTGTCCACCGTGTGCTGCACCTGGAAGGCGAGCAGCCGGTGGGTCCCGGTCTTGCCTCGCAGCTCGACCCTTGCCCGTGGGCTGTGGCGCAGGCTGCTCGACTCGTTCTCGTTGAACCCCTTCCAGGTGTAGCTCAGCCCGTGGCTCGCCGCCTTGATCGCGAAGCGCCCGAAGCGCGGGCGCCCCACCGCGGCGCCGGCGGTCCGCCACTTGCCGTCGGGTGAACGACCGCTCGGCTTCGCCCGGGCGAGCCGGTGCCTCGCCGCGAAGCCCTTCCAGTTGCGCGCCGGCCGAGCCTGGCGCCACAGCTTGTCGTAGGAGGTGCGGCCGCCCTTCTCGGCCACCCGCTTGACGCGAAACGAACCAACCATCGCGCCGGTCAGGGCATCGTGAACCTGCCGCAGCTCGACCAGGTCGCGGCCGGCCCAGTCGCCGCGGTCACGCCCGTGGGTCACGCGCAGGGCGTAGGTCCGCCCACCGTCGAGCCAGCCGACAAAACGGACGTAGGTGGCGAGGTTCTTCGGCTGGTGCTTGAGCGCACCCGCCAGCTCCGCCGAGGTCTCGCCCGCCGCCACGGCCGGCACCGATGCAGCTGCGAGCATCGCCGCCGCCGCTGCCGCCGCCCGGATGCCTCTCGATGTTCCGCTCATGGAGATCGATTGTCGCCAACAGCGCCACGCTGTCCAGCGATAGGCGTCGGAATCTGAAGGGGCTACCGGGGCAAACCGACCAGCTCGCAGGAGATCTCCCACAGCCGGCGGGCCGCGGCGTCGTCGCGCCCATGACGTGACGGGCGGGCGGGCTTGCAGCGGATGAAGTACTCGCCGCTATGGCGGGCGGCCTCGGGCGACGCGGCGAGGTAGATCTGCGTCTTGGCCGCGCGCTCGGGGCTGCTCATGAACGGACGAGCGATCTTCAGCGCGACGT
>JAUVBO010000525.1 GCA_030591195.1 Pseudomonadota bacterium | reverse complement strand
GGGGTCCCGGCCTGACCCACCGATTTTTCGCGGCGGGTAGCCGCACCGTGCGTCTGACCCTGGTGGACCAGGCCGGGGCGCGGAGCGTGGTCCAGCGCACCGTGCTCGTCGAGGAGCCTCCACCTTCGCCGCCGCGTCAGCCGCGGCCTGCGCCGCGGCCATCGGCGGGCTGCGGCGGTTGCTGTACACCAGGCGTTGCCCTCTCGGGGGGAGCGGGGGTAGGTATACTGCTCGGGGTGTTTGCCCTGGTCTTGGTCTTCAGGCGGCGCCGGCCTCTTGGCCGGGCGTCGCGAGGCGCTGGGGCAAACTCCGAGCGCGAGTGAAACGGAGCGAACGATGTCTCGAAGCTTATCTCTGTCCGCTAGAGCAGCCGCGTGGCTGACCATCGCGAGCCTTGCCGTGGCGGTCCAGCTCTCTGGCTGCGCCAAGCCGAAGTTCATTCCGCGGACCAAGGTGGTCGATACCAAGCTCAACCGCGAGGTGCTGCGGGTGGTCGAGGACTACCGCCGCGCCATGGAGCGCCGCGACGCTGCAGGCGTGCTGGCGCTGGTGCACCGGACGTATCAGGATCGCGGCGGCACCGCCGAGGGCGCTGATGATCTCGACTACGAGCGGCTCAGGACGATGCTCACCAGCCGGTTCAAGCGGGCCACGCGGATCCGGTTCTTCATCGAGTACCAGGACGTCAGGGCCGGCTCGCGGGAGGCGATGGTCGACGCGTGGATCGATGCGACGTTCGTCTACGAGCAGCCGGAGATGAGGCCGAAGTGGCGCCGCTTCACCGACTACAACCGCTTCAAGTTGCTCAAAGAGGGCAAGATCTGGCGCTTCGTCAGCGGGCTCTGACTCCTCGCCCTGCGGCGCCACGGACCGGCGCGATCAGATCGATTGACACCCCGGGACCTGCGTGTTGTCGTACGCGTGAGGGGGAATAGGTGCAGATCTACACCAAGATCCTTATCGGAATGGCCCTCGGCATCATCGCGGGCTTCACCGTGGGGCCGAAGTCGGCCTTCCTGGTTCACGACCTGCTGTTGATCGAGGATCCGAGCGCGCTCAAGCTGCTCTCCCAGCCTGGCGGTAACCCGATCGGCGTTGCCCTGCCGAAGCTGGCTCAGGGCGAGAAGCGGCCGCTGCGAGCGAGCATCGTCAACCGGCGGGGTCACGGCGACACCGAATACGTGGAGGTTCGCTTCGACGCCGATGACCGGCTGGTGCTCGCGGACCGCACCGGCCGGCTGCGCCATGGGCAGGAGATCAAGGGGTGGATCGCGCAGGATCCGTCCTTGAAGCAGGTCAGCGGCTTTGGCAGCGCGTTCTGGGGCGTGCTCGAGCCGATCGGCCAGCTGTTCATGAAGTTGATCAAGATGATCATCGTCCCGCTGGTCTTCGCCTCGCTGTTGGTGGGCGTGACCTCGCTGGGCGACATGCGCCGGCTCGGTCGCCTCGGCGGCAAGGCCCTCGGCTACTTCCTGACGACCACGGTGCTGGCGATCGTCATCGGGCTGGCCCTGGCCAACATCGTCCGACCCGGGGACTTCGTCAGTCCGGAGGACAAGAAGTCGCTGGTCGAGCAGTACAGCAAGGCGGCCACCGATCGGGCGATGTCCGCCGCCGACAAGCCGAGCGCGGTGGAGAACCTGCTCAAGATCATCCCCGAGAACCCCGTGCGGTCGATGGCCGACGGCGAGATGCTGCAGGTGATCTTCTTCGCCGCGTTCCTCGGCATCGCCCTGACCTTGCTGCCGAGCAGGCGGGCCCAGCCCGTGATCGACTTCTTCGTGGCGATCAACGACGGGATGATCGTCATCGTCGACATCATCATGAAGATCGCGCCCTACGGCGTCTTCGCGCTGGTGGCCAAGGTCGTTGGAGAAAGTGGCCTCAGCGTGGTCAAGGCCCTGGGGGTCTACGCGCTGGTGGTCTTCGGTGGGCTGATGGTCCACGCGTTCGCGGTCTACACCTCGGTGGTTCGCTTCTTCGGCAAGATCCCCGTGGTGGAGTTCTGGCGGGCGATCCGACCGGCCCAGCTGATCGCGTTCTCTACCTCGTCGAGCAGCGCGACGCTGCCGGTGACGATGGACTGCGCCGAGCGCCGGCTCGGCATCAGCAATCAAGTGGCCGCCTTCGTCCTGCCCTTGGGCAGCACGGTGAACATGGACGGCACCGCGCTCTACCAGGGCGTCGCGGCGGTGTTCGTCGCCCAGGTCTTCGACATCCCCCTCGGCATCGGCGACCAGATCAACATCGTGCTCACCGCGACCCTCGCCTCGGTCGGCGCGGCGGGCGTGCCGGGCGCCGGGATGATCATCCTCGCCCTGGTGTTGACCTCGATCGGGGTGCCCACCGTCGGCGTGGCGCTGATCCTCGGCGTGGACCGGATTCTCGATATGTTCCGCACGGCGATCAACGTCACCGGCGACTGCTCGGCCGCCGTGATGGTCGCGACCACCGAGGGCGAGAAGCTCGGTCGCCGCGCGGAGCAGGTCGAGGCGGAGCCGGTGGAGGAGCAGTCGACCGCGCCTCGACGGCGATCAGCGGACCTGGCCACCGGGGAGAAGGCGATCATCGACAAGGTGCGGGAGAAGCAGGAAGCGGCTGAGCACCCCCGGCGCCGGGCGGATGACCGGCTGCCGACGGCCGAGCTCGACACGGCCCGCCCGCTGCCCTCCGATGGCCGGATCGTGATCGACGCGTTGAAGAAGGAAACCCAGGCCGAGGCCGAGGCCGAGAGCCGGGACGACAAGCCGGGTGAGCGGGCGGAGAAATGGAAGGTCCGGCCGAAGAAGGACCCGCCCGAGTCGGACTGATGCGGTGGTCGGGGCGCCGGACCGCGGCGCTGTTGGTCCTCGCCGGGCTCAGCACCCCATCTCCAGGGTCGGCGGCCGCGACGCGGTCGTCCTTCGTCAAGGTCGTGGGCACCCGCTTCGTTGCCGACGGCAGGCCATGGTACTTCGTCGGCGCGAACCTCAACGTGATGCATGGCCGCACCGGCCGGACGGCCGCGGCCAGGACCATCGGCGCGGCGAAAGCCGACGGCCTCAAGGTCGGGCGGGTCTGGGCCCTGGGCGAGGCGGTGGCCTCAGCACCCGACTGGAAGGCGCGTGACTTCCTCTTTCGACGCGGGCCGGAGGGTTGGCAGGAGACCGCGTTTCGTCAGCTCGATCGGGTGATCGCCGAGGCCGGCAACGCCGGTCTGAGGCTGATCATCACCCTCTCCAACCGCTGGGCCGACTACGGCGGCATTCCGATGTACCTCCGCTGGGCGGGCGACTTTGACTCCGAGTCCTATGGGTATTCCGATCGGTTCTTCACCAACCCCAAGGTGCGCCAGTGGTTCGTTGCCCACCTGCGCCGGGTGGTGGGACGGACGAACACCGTCACCGGCGTGCCCTACCGTGACGATCCGACGATCATGGCCTGGGAGATGCAAAACGAGATGAGCGGCACGCCGGAGGCAGCTGCGCAGCGGCGGGCCTGGTTCGTCGCGATGGCCCGGCAGGTGCGGCGGATCGACACCAACCACCTGATCGTCCCCGGGCTGATCGGCTACAACCTGCAGATCGAGCGGAAGAACTGGATCGCCATGTGCCGCCTGCCCGAGGCGAGCTACTGCGACCAGCACATCTACCCCGAGGAGCACCTGCGGTCGCGCGGCAGGCGCAACCTTCGCCGCTACATCGACGATCGGGTGCAGTTGGCTCATCACGTGGTCGGCAAGCCGATCGTCTTTGGTGAGTACGGCTTCGCCGACCGGGGGCCGCCGACGCGCCGGGCGGGCTGGCACGCGCGTTTCCTGCGGCGCCTGTTCCACGACGGCGGCAACGGGGCGCTGGTCTGGATCTACCAGCCGACGCTCTCGTGGAAGCGTCGCTACGGGGTGCTGATCGACAAGCGTCGCTACCGGCCCTTGCGCCGGGCGCTGGCGTCGGCCGCCCGGCGCATCGCTCGCCGCGCCCCCGCCTCGCGCAATCCGCTGCTCGGTCCCCTCCAAGGTGAGCGTCCGATCGCGCCGACCCATGTGACGATGGTTCGGCGCCGGAGGCCGCTGGCCCGCTGGCGTCGGTCGGGCGGCGGCCAGCGCCTGTCGATCGCGGTCGATCGCTTCTACCGGGCACACTTCG
>JAUVBO010000099.1 GCA_030591195.1 Pseudomonadota bacterium | reverse complement strand
GCCGGTGGGCGAGGTGTGGTTGATCCTCGAGCGGATACTGACCCCCTTGCCCAGCCGGGCGCGCATGTCCGCCCGCACCGCGGTCCTGGCCCGCGACGCGGGCGACAACGTGCGCTTCTTCCCCTCGGCGAGGGCCCGGTGCGCTGGCGCCGCTATCGCCGCCAGGAACATCGCGCCGATGACCAGCCGCGCTGACGACTTCAAGACGCCTTGGTTGCGGTACATTCTTCTCTCCTCATCACCCGTTCAGGAGTCTGATCCCGATTCCGCCGTCGCCGTACATGGCAAGATCCAGTCCAGCGCGACGGACGGATTATCGGGCCTAAGACGCTGAAATCACATCTGTCCTCAACACTGGTGGCCACCGAGTTTCGGAGCTTGCTCGAATGTCGGCGACCATCGGGCTAGTCTGCACCGCAGCACGGAGAAAGCCGCTCGCGAGGAAGTGGATGTCGCCCAGAACCAGCCCCGGAAAACCCTACCCTCTCGGCGCCACGGTGACGCCCGACGGGATCAACTTCGCCCTCTTCAGCCGCAACGGGACCGCGGTCTACCTCGAGCTGTTCGACGCCGACGATCCGGCGCCGCGCGCCTCGCTGGCCCTCGACCCCCGGCGAGATCGCACCGGCGACATCTGGCACCTCTTCGTCCACGGGATCGGCGCCGGACAGCAGTACGGCTACCGCGTCGACGGCCCGTACACGCCATCCCCGGCGGGGCACCGGTTCAACGTCAACAAGCTGCTCTTCGACCCCTACGCCCGCGCCTTTGCCGGCCGCTACGCCACCGAGCACGACTCGCTCTATGGCTACGACCGCTCCGTCGGATCTGCGGAGAGGGACCTCAGCTTCAGCTCGGCAGACAGCGCGACCCACACCACGCGGTCGGTGGCGCTCAGCAGCTCGACCTTCGACTGGGAGGATGACCAGCCACCACGCCGGTCGCTCGAGCGCAGCACGCTCTACGAGGTCCACGTCAAGGGCTTCACGACCCACCCGTCGGCCGCGGTGGCCCACCCGGGCACCTACCTCGGGCTGGTCGAGAAGATCCCGCACCTGCTCGACCTCGGCGTCACCGCGGTGGAGTTGATGCCGACCCACGAGTTCGACCCCGACGAGCACAACGGCACTGATCCGCTGACCGGCCGCCTGCTGGGAAACTACTGGGGATACTCGCCGCTGGGCTTCTTCGGCCTCCAGCGCCGCTATGCCGCCACTCCAACCGATCCGGCCAGCGTCGCCCGCGAGTTCCGCGAGATGGTCAAGGCGCTTCACCTGGCGGGGATCGAGGTGATCCTGGACGTGGTCTTCAACCACACCGGCGAGGGTGACGAGATCGGGCCGACCCTTGGCTTCCGCGGCCTGGACAACGCGGTCTACTACATGCTCGACCGCGGGCGTTTCTATCGCAACTACTCCGGCTGCGGCAACACGCTCAACTGCAACCACACGGTGGTCAAGCAGCTGATCCTCGACTGCTTGCGGTACTGGGCGGTGGAGATGCACGTCGACGGCTTCCGCTTCGACCTGGCGACGATCCTCGGCCGCGACCGCAAGGGCGCGTGGATCGGCGACCTCGGCTTGCTCTACGACATCGGCGGCGACCCGATCCTCCGCGGCTGCAAGCTGATCGCCGAGTCGTGGGATGCCGAGGGGATGTACAAGGTCGGCGGCTTCCCCGCCTCCTGGGCCGAGTGGAACGGCCGCTTCCGCGACGACGTGCGGCGCTTCGTCCGCGGCGACCGCGGGATGGTGCCGGACCTCGCGCGACGCATCGGCGGCAGCCGCGATCTCTTCGGCCAGAAGCGCACCCCGGCCCACAGCATCAACTTCATCACCGCCCACGACGGCTTCACGCTCCGTGACCTGGTCTCCTACGAGCACAAGCACAACGAACGCAACGGCGAGCAGAACCGCGACGGCACCGACGCGAGCTACAGCTGCAACCACGGCGCCGAGGGCCCCACCGACGACCCGTCGATCAGGTCGCTACGGCTGACGCAGGCGAAGAACCTGCTCACCGTGCTGATGATCTCACGAGGCACGCCGATGCTGCTCGGCGGCGACGAGCTGTGGCGGACCCAGCAGGGTAACAACAACACCTACTGCCAAGACAACCCGCTGAGCTGGCACGACTGGTCGGACGCTGCCGAGCGCAGCGAGATACGGGATTTCTGTCGCAAGCTGGTGGCGCTGCGCCGGGCCCACCCGGCGCTGACCCGGCCGTGCTTCGTCGCCCCCTTCGCCACCGACGGCGACCAGCTACCAGGGCAGCTGTCGTCGGAGTTTCGCTGGCACGGGGTCACCCTCGATCGCCCGGACTGGTCGTACCACTCCCACAGCCTCGCGCTGCAGATCCAGGGTTCCTCGCCGGCGACGGCGCCGGACACCGACGACCGCGAGCTGTTCGTCGCCCTCAATGGCTGGTCCAAGCCCCTGCGGTTCGAGCTGCCAGCGCTGGACGAGGAGCTGGTCTGGCACCGGGTGATCGACACCTCTCGCCCCAGCCCGATGGACCTGGTCGAGGCCGGTCAGCCGGTCGACGGCGACAGCATCCAGCTGCCGGGACGCTGCACCGTGCTGTTGGTCGGCAAGCCCCGAGCCCACCCTCGCTAGCAATAGCTCAACAGGCTGCGGGTAGCTACCGTGAGGGACCGCCGGAGAGCGCAGCGAGCCAAGCGACCGGAGGGAGCCCATCCCTTGGGGTGATCATTGCTGCTGCAAGCAGGGAAGATGGGGCTGGGGACAGCCCCCCTAGCTACCGATTAGCTTCGTCGAACTGACGAAGAACCTCGAGCAAGACACCCTGAGTGTCGAGCTCGACCACCACCTCCCCATCGAACTCCTTGGTGCTCGACCGATCGGGCTCGAAGGCGAAGTGTCCATCAGTCCAGCTGATCATCTCGAGGATCGCCTGGTGGATCTGCTTGCCGATCGCCGAACGCACCGCGTCCCGATCGACCCCGGTCTCGACGAGGATCGCGCCGAGCAGGTGGTCCGGCGACTCCTTCTTCTGCCGCAGGGCAGCATCCTTGAGCTGCTCCTCGGTGATCGTTTCTTGCTCCAGCAGCAGATCACCCAGGTTGGTCGAGGAAGGTGACGCGCCGCCGGTGAGCCTCCCGTCGCTCATGTGAACCGCGCCGATGCCGTACTCGGAGGTGACGACCAGCGTGCCCGTGCGCCGGCTGCTGCGGAGGAACTCGAGCAGATCAGGCACCGCGAACAGCTGCAGGGTCCCGGTGAAGACCGCCTTGGCCGAGGGCTCGACCGTGGCCGGGGGCGGCGCCGCGCCCTGCTCGTCCGGCTTGAAGCGGTTGATGTGATGCTTCGGTGCGGCTCCGGCCGCGCCGCCGTCGACAGCTGGCGGTAGCTCCAACTCGTCCACCGGCGGCGGAAGATCATCGTCATCCTCGACCAGCGGCGGCGGTACATCCTCCGCCTCGTCCTCCGGAGGAGGCACGTCATCCGCCGCTTCTTCCGGGGACGGCGCGTATGCCACCGGCGACTTCACCGGACGCTGGATCGTCGCTGCCTGGATCTCCGAGGTGCTCCTGGCGGTGGCGGCTGCGGCGACACGCACGCCGGGCTGACGGTGCAGGTTGGCCCGGTTGGCCAGGCACCCGAGGCCGAGCAGCACCGAGCTCTGCAGGTGGGGCGCGAGGCTCTCCCCCGAGAGGTGCTCGAATTCCTTCCTCGCCTCATCGTCGCGGGACAGCTTGGCCAGGTTCCAGGCCAGCAGCTCGCGCACCTGATGGTAGTCCGCGTGCGCGTCGACGATGCCCCGGAGCTCCTCGACCACCTCGTCTGAGGGCAACTGCTCCTGCAGCTCGAGGTGCCGCTTGTAGAGCTCGCGGTCCACCGTCCCGTCGCGAAGCCGCGCCAGGTTGTACAGCTCGCGCTGGACCTCGAGCGGGACCTTGTCCCGTCCGGTCATCGCCGTCAGGACCTGCTCGGCTTCATCGAGGTCGTCCGAGATCATCGCCTGTCGCGCGAGGTAGACCACCGGGTCTGGCCAGTCGGCGTCGATCTCCGCGGCCCAGGCGGCCGCCCCGTGGCCGAGGCCCCAGTCACCAGCGGCGGCATGGGCCCGCGCGCGAGCGAGCCAGGTCGCCGCGAGGCCGCGCCGATCACCGATCTCCTCGAACGTCTGGCCAGCCTGTGACAGGTGCTGCAGCGCTTTGTCGTACTCGCCGCGGAGGATCTTGATGTCTCCGATGGTCAGCAGGCTCGCCGATGCTGCCTGAGCATCGAGGCGCTCGCCGAGCTCGCAGGCCTCGCGGGCCGCGACCTGTGCCATGTTCAGATCACCGGCTTCGGCCGCCGCCCGAGCGACCCAGTGCCAGGCGACCCATTGCAGCGACTCGTTGGAGTAGACCGCGCCGGTGAGGTTCTCGAGGAATGCGATCCCGGTGACCGTGTCCTGTCCGAGGATCGCGCCGATGCCCTCGATCAACCACCGCAGCGACTCGCGGTGGATTCGGTTTTCGGCCAGCTCGTCCTCGACGCCTCCCTCTTGGACCTCGAGGACGATGGCGATGGTGCCGCCGACCTCCCCCGCTTCCACCAGGCGGCCCTGGACCAGCGCTCGACGTAGCTCGGTGTAGGCCGCCTCGACGAAGCCAGCGCCATTATCCGACAGCGCAGACAGGACCGAGACCACGGCGCTCCTGTCGCCATGTATCTCGCGCAGTGCCGCTCGCAGCGATTGGTATTGGTGGGAGGTAAGGTCGAGCACGTGTGGCCTCGTCCGCGGAGCCTTCGCCAGCCCTCATGCTAGCGATCAGCGTCCAAGATCGCAACTTTGTTTGGCGCTTCGGCCAGGCCCCGCTCTGGCATCCCCTCACGGCGGCTGAGCGAGCCGCTCCGGTGACCTATCCGAGCCGGGAGGACGCCCCTCCAGCTGGGCTGGCGCGTCATCGAGGATGCAAAACTCGCGAGGATGTTCCATCCTCCTGTCCTTGCGCCGCAAGGAAGCGGCGAGGAGCTGACGATGAGCGGGACGGACGCACCGGACCACGACCGCTGGATCGCGGAGGTCGAACGGCTGGCGCTGGCGATCCGGCAGCGGGTGCTCGAGCACGTGGTCGACAACAACGGCGGCTACCTGAGCCAGGCCTGCTCCTCGGCCGAGATACTCGCCACCCTCTACGGCCGCGTGATGCGGCTCGGGCCGAGCGCGGCACCGCCGATCCCCGGCCCCTTCACCGGAGTACCCGGGCACTCCCGGTCAGTGCCCGCAGGTTCCGGCGGGCGATACAACGGGCCACGGGACGCCGAGCTCGACCGCTTCTTCTTCTCCCCGGTACACTACGCGCTGGCGCTCTACGCGACGCTGGTCGAGATCGGGCGGCTCGACGCGCGAGCGCTCGAGCAGTTCAACCGTGACGGATCGACGGTGGAGATGATCGGGGCCGAGCACTCGCCCGGCATCGAGACCACCGCCGGCTCGCTGGCCCAGACGCTGAGCCACGCGGCGGGGGTGACGATGGCTCGCCGGCTGAAAGGAGAGTCCGGGCGAGTCTGGGTCTTCCTCTCGGACGGCGAGCTGCAGGAGGGGCAGACCTGGGAGGCGCTGGCCGCAGCCAGCCACCACCGCCTCGGACGCCTCGGCGTCTACGTCGACTGCAACGGGCAGCAGTGTGACGGACCGATGGCCGACGTGATGAACGTCGAGCCAGTGGTCGATCGCCTTCGGGCCTTCGGCGCCGAGGTCATCGAGGTCGACGGTCATGACATCGCGGCGCTGGCGGCCGCGGGACAGCGGCAGCCGACAGACCTGCCACGGGTCGTGGTCTGCCGCACCGATCCCTGCCGTGGGGTGGACCAGCTACGTCAGCGTGCAGCGCACCGCATTCACCATCTGCGCTTCGACGACGACGCTGAGCGCCAGGCCTACGCCGCGGCGCTGGGGGGTGTCAGGTGAGCCAGACCGTCCACCGTCCTCACCGCGAAAACCTCGTCCGCTGGGCCAAGGATCGCCCGGAGGTGCTGGTGCTCTCCGCCGACCTGACCGCCTCGTGCGAGGCGGACGGTTTTCGCCAGGCCTACCCCGATCGCTTCTTCTCGCTGGGCATGGCCGAGCAAAACATGATCAGCTTTGCCGGCGGGCTCGCGCGAGAGGGCTTCTTTCCGTTTGTCCACACCTTCGGCGTCTTCATCTGCCGCCGTCCGTTCGACCAGGTGGCGATGTCGATCGCCTACCCGAACCTGCCCGTGCGGTTGCTCGGGTTCCTCCCGGGGATCACCACCCCCGGAGGGGTGACGCACCAGGCGACCGACGACCTGGCGTTGATGCGGGTGCTGCCGAACATGACCGTGCTCGAGTGCGGCGACGCGACCGAGGTCGAGTCGGTGCTCGACGTGGCCCAGGCGGTTCGCGGCCCGGTCTACGTCCGGATGCTGAGGGGGGCGGTGCGGCGGCTGTTCCCGGCCGACGAGCCGATGCAGCTCGGGCGCTGTCGCGTCCTGGTCGACGGCGGGGATGGGGCGGAGCTGCTGGTGATCAGCAGCGGCATCTGCACCCGGATCGCCCTGCCGGTGACCCGCGCGCTGGCCGCCGGGGGCATCGAGGTCAGCCACCTTCACCTCTCGACGCTCAAGCCGCTGGACGACCCCCGGCTGCTCGAGACCCTGGCTCGCCCCTCCCTGCGCGCCGTGGTGACCCACGAGAACCACACGATCATCGGTGGGCTCGGCTCGGCTGTGGCCGAGGTGATGGCCGAGGCCGGCAGCCGGGCGCGCCTGACCCGCCTCGGGCTGCGCGACACCTTCGCCCACGGCGCCAGCGGCGAGTACCTGCTCGAGGAGTACGACATGGGCGCGAGGGCGCTGATCGAAGCGATCGAGTCGAGGATCGGCGCCACCGTCGGACTCACCGCCCAGGCGCTACGAGAGGCCGCGGACGAGCTGGCGCCAGCGCCGGCCGCCAGCGCCGGTCCCGACGTTCTCTGAGCCCACGAGCTACAACCAGACCGCGTCCGTGAAGTCGCAGCCCTGGCTGTCGGCGTCGCGCCAGTCGGCACAGCGCAGCAGCGCGCCGTGGAACCTGGCGCCGCGGAGGTTGGCCAGGCGGAAGGATGCACCGGTAAGGTTGGCGTCCTCGAAGTTGGCCTGCTCGAGGATCGAGCACTCGAAGTCGGCGCCCGAGAGGTCGCGGCCGGAGAGATCGATCCCGGCCAGGTCGAGGTCTCGCAGGCTCTCACCGAGCCGCACGAGCTCCATGACCTCATTGGGGCTCAGATCGGTCTCGGCCAGATGAGCCGGATACTTGGCGATCATACTTAAGTCAGACATGAGGGTGCTTCTGTATTTACGAAGCACCCGCCCGAATTTACCCCACAAAATTCAGCTCGAGGCCAAATCGCAAAAACGACATCAAATCCACACGTTCTCTCATCGCGCAGGCTGCACCCTCGCGACCGCGGTGTGGGGTGAGGTCGTCGAGGCGCCCCGCAGACCAGGCATGGCCGACGAAGGGCTACGACGAGTAGCTCGAGGAGGCCTAACGCCGTCAGCGGGGATTAGTCGGCGAGGCGCCCCGCAGACCAGGCATGGCCGACGAAGGGCTCCACGGCGTAGCT
>JAUVBO010000524.1 GCA_030591195.1 Pseudomonadota bacterium | reverse complement strand
GGGGTCGACGTCGGCGAGGCTCGTCGGCAGGCCGACCGGCGGTGCCGGTGGGCCACTGACCATCTCCACCTCACCGGTGGCGAGGTGGATCGTCTCGTCGTCCGGAACCTTCGGGCGGCCATCGAGGACCACCGGGGGATGGATCGTGCCGCTGCGCTCGCTTCGTTGTTTTTCGTCGCTCATCGGACCCCGTCAGCTGCGCTCGAATGGACGCTCGGAGAGGTTGTGATGATCGACGGTATGCGAAGAGCTTTGACCGCAGCAAGGGGAAAAGGGGCTCAGGGTGAGCAGGAGAGGATGACAGGCGAATTGGGGATCTCGCTCAGCCTGGTAATTCGGCTGCACCGGATGATTCGGGCTCGCCGGATGGCTCGGATTTGGCCGGGCTGCCTCAGCCCGACTGGACCAGGCCGAGCGCGGCCTCCGTCGCCGGGATCTGTTGGTCCTGCTCGTCCAGGAGAGAGATGAACCGTCCTTCGATCTCTATCTGAAACGATCCGTCGGGCTGCCGCCGGCTGCTTCCGATCGCCCGCCCGCTGGGGTCGAGGACCTGGCATCGGTTGTTGGCGCCGACCACGCACAGCCGGTTCCGCTGGAGAAACCGGTTTCTCTCCTGCTTGTTCTGCAACTCGAATGAACGGGCCGAGCCGGATGCTTCCACTGGCTGCTCCTCCCTATGGCGATTGAGCCACAGGCTGACGTCCATGGTTCCCGCACCCCCTTAACCGTCGCCGCCATGACAAGACAAGCGCCGCCCCCGGAATTGGGGCGACGAGGGAGAGACGTTGGCGGCTCACGCCAGGCACAACGTCTCGAAGTAATCAATATTAAGCCAGGCGAGGCTGGAATGCCAGGGGGGCGATGGGTTTGTCATGGCGCCGAAAGGGGCAATGACCGGGTTTGCAGCGCGGAAGCTAGCGATTACACTCGGGTGATGGACGACACGAAGGTGGCCTTGATCCCCGGCGGGGCGCGCGGCATCGGCCGTGCGATCGGTCTTTGTCTCGCCGAGCGAGGCTGGGCGGTGGCGATCTGCCATCGGGCTGGCACCAGGCACGGCGGTGCGCTGGAGACCCTCGGGGCGCTGAAGCAGGCCGGTGCGGCTGACGCCCTGGTTCGCTGTTGTGACGTTGGTGACGCCCGGGCGGCCCGTGACCTAGTCGAGGCAGTGGAGCAGCGCTGGGGGCGGATCGACGCGCTGATCAATGCCGCCGGCCCCTTCCGGCGGGTGAGCTTGCTCGATGAAACGCCCGAGGGTTGGCTCTCGACCTTCGATGCCAACCTTCACGCGGTGCTCTACCTCTGTCAGGCGGCGGCTCCAGGGATGAAGGACCGGCGCTGGGGCAGGGTGATCAACTTTGGCATGGCCAATGGAGATCGACTTCGTGGTCAGACCCATGTGACCGCCTACTACATTGCCAAGCTCGGCGTGCTGGCCCTGACCCGCTCGCTGGCGAGGGTCCTGGCGCCCGATGGCGTGACGGTCAACGCTATCTCGCCGGGCTTCATCGACTCGGGCAGCATTCCTCGCGAGGAGCTCGAGCGAATGGCGGGCTCGATCCCTGCCGGTCGGATCGGCGAGGTCGATGACGTGGTGGGGGCGGCGATGTTCCTGCTGTCGGACGACGCGCGCTATGTCACGGGCTCGAACATTCAGGCCAGCGGTGGCTGGGGTGTGTGATCTCTCGGGTGTAATGGCTGATTGACAGTTGCACCGGGCGTGTCAATCGGCCGCGACACGGTCAGGGGTACGACATCGGGAAATGACAGGCTTTTGTGCTTGGCCCGCGTCCTGCATTTCCCCCTGCCGATGACGCGAGGCGTTTACAGCGCAAAGATGGTTGTGGTCGTGGCGGCCCTGCTGCTCGCCGCTGGATGCACCCGGCCGGCCGACCGTGCAGTCAAGGCGATCGACCTCGTCACCGGCGACACCCAAGCCTTTGCCACGCCCGGCGACGTGCCCCCGGGCTGGGCGGTCTGCGCCGATCAGGACTGCGCCACGGTGCCCGAGACGGTCCGATGCCAGAGCCTTGGCACGGAGGTTTGCTCGCTGCATCCAGGATGCCGCCTCGAGGAGCAGTGGTGCTCATCTTCGAGCTGTGCGGGCTCGGATCCCGGCGACCCGGGCTCGGCGCCTGGCGACGCCGGCGATGAGGCGCCGCCGCCTTGTGACGTCGAGCCGCCGACCTGTGAGTACGCTTGTGTCCCGATCGGGGGGGATGCCCAGCCGCCGCTGACGCCGCTGGCCTGCGCCGAGGTAGGTCCACCCCCGGCGGGGTACTGTCCCAGCGGCCAGGTCGTGGTTCGCTACGACGACCAGGGCTGTGTCACCGGCTTCGACTGTTTTGGCGGCTGCCCGGAGGCGACCGCGACGACGATCACCGATTGCCCCGAGGGCACGTCGATGCCGGTCTACGACAGCAAGGGTTGCGTGGTCGATCACGTCTGCCAGGAAGCCACCGGCTGCAATCAGCTCGCCAGCAGCTACGCCAAGGCGCTCGCCGCGGCTGCGGCCTGCGACCCGGCGGTGGCCGTGTCGGGGGCGGGCCAGTGCAGCATCGAGGTGCCCGATGCCCTTGGTTGCGGTTGCCCCACCCGGGTCAACCCGGCGAACCAGGCCGCGCTTAACCAGCTGAAGGACTTGCAGAGTCAGTGGCAGCAGCTCGGCTGCGACCAGGCCATCGCCTGTCCCCAGTCCGCGCCGTGCTTCGCACCGACGAGCACCAGCTGCAAGGGCGACCCCGCGGGCAGCGGTACCTGCGTCAGCAGTTGAGCCTCGCGACTCGTTCCACCCCGGCTTGCCATCGAGTCGCGAGCCGTCTGGCTGTGCAAGGGATCGTTGGGGAAGCTCTCAGGGGCGGGCGCGGTGCGCGCGGTGCGGGATCCCGCCGGCGGCCAGCTTCGGCTGCAGCCGGGCCTTCTTGGTCATGCGACGGGGGCGCTTGACAGACAACTTGTTGTATCTCTTGGAGACGGTCATCCTGGCCGGCCCAGCGAGCGCCCTGGTGAGCGCGCCCCGGCGCGCCTCGGGCGATGGGTCGTGGGTGGCGGCACCCGCCACGGGGGCGAAGATCACAACGGCGAGGGCTGTCGCGACGATGTTCATTGCCAGCAGCCGGATCGGACTCATGTTGATCTCCTTCGCACCACAGACCATCAAGATCGATGCCAACAGGCAATCCGGCAAGTGACTGTTTTGTTTTGGTATGAATCTGTCGCCGGTGGCTGGTAGGCCTTCCGTCCGGTCGCAATCTTTGTTCCCTGCCGGACATTACTGAAGATCTGTGGCCTCCCGTCGATATACACTATCGGAGATCGATCATCTGAAATGTGCAACGACCAGCCGAGCTCGATAATGGCACTGCTCCGCTCGCCGGGGGGGGTCTGGATTGCCGCGGTCTGTGCCGTGACGATCTGGGGGGGCTGTCTCGGCGACCGGTGCGGCGACAACCAGCGGTACGAGCGCGGCCGCTGCGTGGTCGAGTCCGATGGCGGGGTGGAGCAGGGCGTGGCCGACGGTTCTGCGAGCGCTGAGACCGGGCCCGACGGCGCTGGCCTCGGTGAGCTCTGCATCGCGACTGAAGAGTGCGGCAGCCCGGCCAACCTCTGCCTGATCTTGCCCGGCCAGTCCCGGGGCTATTGCAGCTTCGAGGGTTGCACGCCCGATGTTAGCGGCGGCGCCGGCGACTGCCCCGAGCCCCAGCGGTTCACCTGTCAGGACATCTCCAGCCTCTCGCCCGGACAGGCGCCGCTGTGCTTGTTGACCTGCGACCTCGAACAGGACGACGACCAGTGCCCGGCGGGTCATATCTGCAGCGACCTCTCGCTGGTCCTTGGGGGGCTGCCGCCTCTCTGCTTTCCGGGAGCGCGATGAACGTGCGTTCACGTGCCATCACACCGGCGTTGGCGCTGAGCGTGCTGGTGCTTCACGGTGCGCCCGGTGAGGCCCACGCCGAGCAACCCGCGAGGGTGCCCGAGGCGACCCCCGCCTCCCGCCCGACGACCCCCGCTTCCCGCCCGACGATCCCCGCTTCCCGCCCGAAGGGGGAGCTCGCGCGGCTGCGGCGCGACCTGGGTCAGCTGCGTGACGAGGTTCGGCAGCTCAAGCGCAGCCAGCGGAAGACGCGCCAGCGGCTCGATCAAGCCG
>JAUVBO010000485.1 GCA_030591195.1 Pseudomonadota bacterium | reverse complement strand
AGGCCTTGACCACCAGGGCGTAGATCCCGAGGCAGATGCCAAA
Organism: Pseudomonadota bacterium; assembly: GCA_030591195.1. The sequence continues at coordinate 4,262 of JAUVBO010000485.1, read as the reverse complement.
GCCGACCACCGCCTTGACCACCGGGGTCCAGATCGTGTCGTGCTTCCAGAACGGGCGGCCGGCGATGAAGCCCACCAGGGCGCCGATCAGGCCATAGAGCAAGTACTGCATGAAGCCCATCTTGGCCAGTCCACCCAGGTGCATGAACCCGAAGCCGAGACCGCCGCCGATGATGCCGCCCTTGAGCAATCCGAGAATAACCCGCACGGGAACCTCCGCTTCGGCCTTCGCCGCCTGTCTCCAATTATACGCGACACGCCCGCCCGGGTCTTCCTGCCGCCCGCGATTCGGCGGCAAGGCCGCCCCGTGGCCTGTGCCGGGCACGGGCTGGGGCGGGCACGGGCTGGGGCGGGACGGTTGCACCGCCTTGGCTCCTGGTGTAACAAATGACCTATCGATGTCGGCTGTCGGGACCAGGCGCCGACTCGTTCGTTTGGTCGTTTCGAAACGACTTGAAGTCGATCAGGCCGCCGAGGATGTCGAGTGCCAGCGGGCCTGGTTGTGGTTCCAACACGCCCATGTCGAGACGATGACCTCATTTTGGCAGTACCTCAACGCCGATCAGCAGCATGACCTGCAGGGGGTCACCGATGGCCTCGCCGAGCAGTTCTCCGAGCTGATCTCCCGCGGCCACTCGATCGCCGACCTGCTCAGCCACTTCGCTGAGGACTTCGGCCACCTGCCCGCCGAGCGGCTGACGACGCTGCACCAGGCCCGGCGCCGCTTCCTCGGCTGGTCCAAGCGCAAACAGCAGCTCGAGAGCTCGCGCGCCGTGGCCAAGCTACCGCCGGTGCCCGACGAGGCATACAACCTCGCCACCAGCCCCGACCAGCTCGACGCGGTCTTCCGCGCCGCGAGGCTCTGCCCGCGGTCGGAGTATCCCACCGACCGAGCCTGGCTGGTGGTGCTCAAGGCAGGCCTCGAGCTGTGGCAGCGCTGCCTCGGCACGGTGCGCAAGCGCGGCACGATCCGCTGTGATGCCGCAGACGCCGCCCATCCACAGGCGGCGACCTACGACGACTACCTGCGGACCAGCGAGACGATCGAGAAGGTCGCCCCGCACCGCTGGCTCGCGATGCGCCGCGGCGAGCGTGAGGGCGCGATCAAGCTCGAGCTCCAGTTCCCCGACGAGCAGCTGCTCGAGCAGATGGAGCTGGTCCGGTCACGCCTCGAGCCACCAGCCAAGGACCGCACCACCGAGTCGCTGCTCGACGAGCTGGTCCGGGACGACCTGCCCTCGTGGATGCGGCAGCTGCTCGACACCGAAGCGGAGGCCAAGGCGATCACCGCGGCCTCGGCCAGCCTCGGCGGGTTGCTTCGCGCCGCCCCGGTGCAGAGCCGCCGCCTCGGCGCGGTCTACGTGACCAAGACCCGTGCGCCGGTAGCGACGGTGGTCTCCGATCGTGACGGGGAGGCCGTGGCGCACAAGGCGATCCGCGGCGAGGGCCCGTGGATCGGCAAGATCGTCAGCTACCTGCAGGGCCAGGGGGTCCAGCAGGTGGTGCTGCCCACCGGCGCCCCCGCTGCCGAAGCGCTCGCCGAGCTCGAGGCGGCCCTCCACGAGGCGGGGATGCAGATCTACAAGATCCGCACCGCGGCGCTGGCCGAGGCACGACTGCCGCTGACCAGCCCGCCCCGCCGCCTTGGCGCGTCGGTGGCCTCAGCGCTGGTGCTGGCCCGTCGGGCGCTCGACCCGCTGCGCGAGTGGTCCGCCGTCGACCCAGTGAGCATCGGCATCGCCGAGTACCAGAACGATCTCGACACCGAGCGGCTGCGGATCGCCCTGCGCCAGACGGTCGAGCTCTGCCGGCTCGAGCGCCGCCGCGGCGCGTCCTCTAGCATGGGGGCGTCGGTGCCACGCGGCAGCGCGGCGATGGCCCGCCTCAATCCGCTGGTCAAGACCCTCGCCGATCTGCGCGCGGGGATGAGCATCAACGGGGTGGTGACCAACATTTCCCACTTCGGCGCCTTCATCAACATCGGCCTGCCCCAGGAGGGCCTGGCTCACATCTCCGAGCTGGCCGACGAGTACGTCAGCGACCCGAACGAGGTGGTGAGCATCGGTCAGCAGGTGACGGCCCACGTGCTGCAGCTCGACCCGGCGCGCGGGCGGATCTCGCTCAGCCTGAAGACCCAGCGTCGCCCGATGCTCGAGAGCCGGGGTGGGCGCAGCGGCGGGGGCACCCGCGAGCCCCCCAAGCAGCCGCCAAAGAGCAAGGCCGAGGCCCTGGCGAGCCTCGAGCGCCTGTTCAAGAAGTAACAGCCGTAGTTGGTGCCCTCCGGACGATGGTGCAACAATAGCCGGATGTCTCGGTCCGGCGCCCGGCTGGCTTTGCTGATCGCGCTCGGCGCGCCCCACGCCGCAGCGGCGGCGCCGACGCCCGCGGCGGTCGACCCCGTGGACGCCGTGCTGAAGGGCCCTTGCCGCAGCAGCCGGGGCGTGATGCTGGTGACCTCGCCTCGGCGCCCCACGCCCGGAAGCCCCCTACGGATAATTGCGGTCTCGGAGCGACCGATCGCGGGTGCGACCCTGCTGGCCAAGACCCCCACCGGCCGCCTGAAGCTGACCGCGCTCGCCCGGGGAGGCCCTCCCTATTGGTGGTTCGCGCAGCTCGACCGGCCCGGTTCCGGGAGCTATCGCTTCGTGCTCGTCGATGCTGCGGGCCAGCGAAGGGGCTGTGACCGCACGCGGGTCCGACGACCGCGGCAGGAGGTCAAGCCGAGCGCAGAGTCGTGGTGGAAGACAGGCGACCGCTCGTGGCACCGCCGCCGCGAGAATCTCTACTCGGCCTGGATCGAGAAGCTCTTCGACGCCCCGGCCGATCAGCGGCCGACCTGGTCGCCGCTGCACGCGCTGCTGCGCGACCCCTCGCGCAACTTCCTCCACAACCACCTCGGCGCCAGCGAGGACGGCCCCAAGGCGAAGGCCGCGGTGGTGGTCAAGCCGGACTGCGCCGACTTCCCCTACTACCTGCGAGCCTACTTCGCCTGGAAGCTCCGGCTGCCCTTCGGCTACCGCCAGTGCAGCCGCGGTAGCACGCGACGGCCGCCGCGCTGCACCGAGCTGAAGACCAACCTCGAGCCACCGCCGACCACCAGTGGATCGACCCCGGCCGAACGCTTCTCCTTCTTCCTCCGCCGACGGGTGAGCTACGTCCACTCCGGCGCCGGAGGCACCGCCGGCGACGACGACCAAGCCGACCTCTACCCGCTGGCGCTGACCCGCAGCGCGATCCGGCCAGGCACGATCTACGTCGACACTGCCGGGCACCTGATGGTCGTCGCCCGCTGGTTCCCCCAGCAGGGTGACCGCAGCGGCCAGCTGTTCGTGGTCGAGTCCCAGCCCGACCTCACGGTCGGCCGCAAGCGCTTCTGGCGCGGCGCGATGCTCTTCACTCCGCGACCGAAGGGCGCCGCGGGGGGCTTCAAGGCCTTCCGGCCGCTGATCGCGAAGGAGGGACAGATCGTTGCGCTGACCAACAAGGAGATCCGCGAGGACCGCGGCTATCGCAGCTATTCGACCAAGCAGTACCGCATCGGCAAGGACGACTTCTACGAGCACGTCGACCGCTTGATCAACCCCAAGCCCCTGAGCCCCGTGTCGGCCTACCGGGCCCAGCTCGCCGCCCTGTTCGAGCTGGTACAGAAGCGCAAGGACTCGGTGGCCACCGGCGAGACCTACGTCAAGGGATCCGGCTTCAAGCGGGTCAAGATGCCGACCGGCCCACGGATCTTCCAGACCACCGGCCCGTGGGAGGACTACTCGACGCCCTCGCGCGACTTCCGCCTGCTGATCGCCGTCGACCAGGTGCTGGGATTCCCCGCGCGCGTGACCAAGCACCCGGACCGCTTCGCCCTGCCCGCGGGCCGCACGCCGGCCCAGGTCACCCGCGAGCTCGAGGCCCTCTTGAAGCGCCTGGCGCCGACGAAGAAGATCAGCTACATCCGCAGCGACGGGAGCCTGTGGAGCCTCTCGCTGGCCGAGGTGATGGCGCGCCGCAAGGGTCTGGAGATGGGCTACAACCCCAACGACTGCATCGAGATCCGCTGGGCCGCCGAGGGCAAGGAGCTCAGCACCTGCGACCGTCACGCGCCTGCCGAGCAGCGCCAGCGGATGAGCACCTACCGCGGCTGGTTCGCCACCCGGACCCGCCCCCCCCTTCGCTGACCTCGCGCTGACCCCGCACTGGCGACCGGGCCGGCGGGCCGGTGGGCCAGCATGTTATAGTACCTGCGATGCACTACGCTCGCTCCAGCGTCGT
>JAUVBO010000009.1 GCA_030591195.1 Pseudomonadota bacterium | reverse complement strand
GCTGGCGATCAAGGAACGAAAGATCCCCGCGAGCCTCCACTTCGAGCAGCCCAACCCGCAGATCCCGTTCGAGGACCTGCACCTCGCGGTGCCGACGAAGCTGATGCCCTGGCCTTCGACGGGAAAGCCGGCGCTTGCCGGCGTGACCTCCCTGAGCTTTGGCGGCACCGGCGTTCACGTGGTGCTGGAGAGCGCACCTGATCGACCGAGGGCCGAGGAGCAGCCGCAGGACCGACGCCCAACCAGCTACCTGATTCCGCTGTCAGCTCAATCGCCCGAGGCGTTGCGTTCCTTCGCGGCGGCTCTGCGGAGATCGGTGGCCGGCGGCGGCGGATCGCCGGTCCGCCTGGCCGATGTCGCCTGTTCGGCTGCGCGACGGATCGCTTGGGACTATCGCACGAGCCTGGTCGTCGATGATGCCCAGGAGCTGAGCCAGCAACTGCAGGACGCTTCAGCTGAGACGGATCAGGACCGACCCGGGTGGCGCCGGGTTGCCGATGACCGCGATCAACCCACGTTCATCTTTCCTGGCAGCGGGCCGCAGAGGACGGGCATGGGAAGACAGCTGCTGCAGACCGAGCCGGTCTTTCGCCAGGTGATCGAGTCATGCGATCACCTGCTGCGTCAGCACGTCGACTGGTCACTGGTGGAGCAGCTCAACGCCGAAGGTGAATCCTCGCGGATGGGGGAGATCCAGGTCGCCCAGCCGGCGATCTTCGCCCTCCAGGTGGCGCTCGCCGCGCTGTGGCGGTCCTGGGGGATCGTCCCGCGCGCGGTGATCGGCCACAGCGCTGGCGAGGTCGCCGCCGTTCACGTCGCCGGCATCCTCGACCTGGCCGATGCGGTCAGGGTCATCGTCAACCGCAGCCGGCTGCAGCAGCGGATCTCCGGGCAAGGCAAGACCATCGCCGTGGAGCTGACGAGCGAGCAGGCCGAGGCTGCGGTGCAGCGAAACGCCGCGCTCTGCATCGCTGCGATCAACGGCCCGAAGGCCGTGACCCTCGCGGGCGACACCGCCGCCGTCGAGGAGCTCGCCGCCGAGCTTGCCGACCAGGGGATCTTCAACCGCGTCGTGCAGGACATTGCCTACCACAGTCCCCAGCTCGACCCCTTCCTGCCCGAGCTGAGCGACGCCCTGCAGGGGATCGTTCCTCGCGCCGCGACCGTCGCTGTCTACTCGACGGTCCTCGGTCGGGCAGCAGCGGCGGACGAGTTCGGTGTTGACTACTGGCTGGGCAACTTCCGACAACCGGTACTGTTCGCTGCTGCGCTGCAGCAGCTGCTCGACACCAAGGCGGAGCTCTTTGTCGAGCTTGGCCCGCATCCGGTGCTCGCGGGCTCGGTGGTGGAGTGCGCGTTTGCTGGCGGGAAGCAGGCGACCGTGCTGCCTTCGCTCCACCGCAAGAAGCCTGAGCGACGAGCGATGCTCGCCACTCTCGGCAGCCTGTTCGAGCAGGGTTGCCCGGTCGACTGGCAGAAGCTGTATCCACCCGACAGGCACAGCTTCGTCCGCCTGCCGTCCTATCCATGGCAGAGAGAGAGCTACTGGATCGACGGTTTTGTTCCGGGCGGCAGCACGCCGCTGGGCCAGGCGCCAGGTGGCTGGATCGCGGAGACCTACCACACGATCCGCTGGGAACCGTGCGACCACGCCGACGACCACGCCGACAACCCTCGAGGAACCTGGCTGATCCTGGCGGATCGTGGCGGCGTCGCGCGAGCCCAGCAAGCCGCGCTGCTAGCCCGAGGCGCCGAGTGCGTGCTGGTCGGTCACGGCGATCGGTTCGAGCAACTCGAGGACTACCGTTTCGTCGTCAGGCCGGCGGAGGTTGAAGACTACCACCAGCTGGTCGGGCAGGTCCGGCACCGGAGCGGCGGCCCGATTCGCGGCGTCGTGCACTGCTGGAACCTCGACAGCCCCGCCGAGCTCGGTTCCGATGTCGAGGAGCTCGAGGCTGCGCTGGCCCTTGGTTCGACGAGCATCCTCTCCGTCGTCCAGTCCATGGCGCAATGCTCCGGCGCGGAATCGCCGCGGCTCTGGATCGTCACGCGGGGCGCCCACGCCGTGGGGACGGACGACGGCGTCCCCAGCGTCGCTCAAGCTCCCGCCGCCGGCCTGGCCCGAACGATCGCCAACGAGCATCCCGAGCTGCGCTGCACGACCGTCGACCTGAGCCACGCGGCGGACCCCAAGGAGGTCGCGCAGCTGAGCACGCTGCTCGGCTCGGACCGCGCAGCAGACTGCCTCGCCCTGCGCGAGGGCCGCTGCTACCAGGCGAGGCTACAGCGGCTCGTCGGTCGGCCCCCGGCCACGGGCGCAGCGACCTCCGACGAGCCCCCGGTGGTGCCCGACGGCACGTACCTGATCTCCGGCGGGTTGGGTGGGCTGGGCCTGGCAACGGCCCAGTGGCTGGTCGCGCGAGGTGCCCGGCACCTGCTGCTCTTTGGACGGTCGGCTGCTTCGGCCGATCAACAGGCGATCATCGACGAGCTGCACGAGGCCGGCGCGAAGGTGATCGTGTGCCAAGCAGACGTCAGCCGACGTGAAGACGTCAGCGAAGTTCTTGAACGCGTCAAGCGCGAGCTGCCCCCGCTGAAGGGAATCATCCACTGCGCCGCCACACTGGATGACGCGGTGGTGCAGCAGCTCGATCATCACCAACTGGTCAAGGTGATGGCGCCCAAGGCCTTCGGTGCCTGGCATCTACACCAGCTGACGGCAGAGGCCGAGCTGGACTTCTTCGTCTGCTTCTCCTCCGTGGTTTCGCTCCTGGGGCTTGCTGGCCAGGCTAACTACGCCGCTGCCAATGCGTTCCTCGACACCCTGGCCGCCGCGCGCCGCGCCCGGGGCCTCCCCGCGCTGAGCATCAACTGGGGCCCCTGGTCAGAGATCGGCGGCGCCGCGCGGCTCGGCGCCGACAAGCGGCTGGCCAGCCATGGCGTGCAGAGCATCGCACCATCGCAGGGGCTCGCCGCTCTCGGGCAGCTGCTGACCCAGCGGGAGTGCCAGGTCGCGGTGATGCCCATGACCTGGGATCGGTTCTTCAGCAGCCCATCGGTCTTCAACCGGTCGCCGCTGATAGCCCATCTCGCGCCAGCTGCGAAGCCCCCTGCCCCGCAGGAACGCGAGATCACCGATCGAAACGCTCTGCTCGCCGCTGACGGCGAGACGAGGCGCGGCCTGCTCGAGTCGTTTCTTCGCCACCATGTCAGCGTGATCCTTGGCATCGCTCCCGAACGAATCGACACCGCGAGGCCGCTCAACAAGTTCGGGTTGGACTCGTTGACCGCGGTGGAGCTGAGACAGCGCATTGCCCGGCAACTGACCGTGGACGTGTCGCTGGCGTCGTTGATCCGGGGAGCGAGCATCGCCCAGCTGGCTGCCGATCTCACGCGTCCGCTGGATCAAGAAACCGCCGAGGAAACGCCGGCGCCGGAGGAGGACTACCTTGGCGACATCAGGCTGGACGAGGCGATCCGGCCCGCAGCTGGGTGCCCGGGGCCGAGGGCGACCCGTGAGCGGGTGCTGGTCACCGGAGCCACCGGTTTCGTCGGCTCCTGGCTGCTGCCAGATCTGCTCGCCGACGACGCGAACCTGGTGGCCCACTGTCTCGTTCGGGCCCCCGATCTGGATCAAGCCAAGCGCCGGCTGGTCGATGCGCTGAAGAAGGCCGGCACCTGGCGTGACGACTACAGCAAGCGCATCGTCCCCCTGGTCGGCGACATCTCGCGACCGCTGCTCGGACTGACTCGACGCGACTTCGAACAGCTCGGCGAGCGAGTCGACGCGATCTACCACTGCGGCGCCCAGGTCAACCATATCTATCGGTACGCCGATCTGAAGGACGCCAACGTGTTCGGCGTGCAGGAGATCCTTCGCCTGGCGGTCACGCACCGGCTGAAGCCCGTGCACCAGATCTCCACCGCCTATGTGTTCTCATTCACTGACCAGACCGCTGCGACGAAGGTCGTGCGCGAAGACGACAGCATCGATGAGAACGATGGCCCGATGATCGGCTACCAGCGGTCCAAGTGGGTCGGCGAGAAGCTGCTGCAGATCGCGCGCGACCGAGGCATTCCGGTGACCGTCTATCGGCCAACCTGGGTCGAAGGCGACAGCGGCAGCGGGGCCTTCAACTCGGCGGACATGATCTGCAACCTGATCCGAGCCTGCCACGAGCTCGGCAGCGCGCCGATGATCGACATGCGGGTCGACATCGTGCCGGTGGACTACGTCACGCGAGCCACGGTTCACCTGTCGAAGCAGGAAACCTCCCACGGAAAGGCCTTCCACCTGGTCAGCCCCGAGCCGGCAAGCTGGGACTCGATCGTCGAAGCGATCGGCTCGCTCGGCATCTCTTGGCGCCGGGTTCCCCTCGCCGAGTGGACGGCAGAGCTGCTGGCCGCCGACTCGCTGGGACACGGAGCCTCGTCGCTCGCGGCGCTGCTCGACGAGGACCTGTCGCGAGCACGATCTCCACTGCTCGCCAGGTTGCCCAGGTTCGATGCCGCCAACGCGCTGGCAGGCCTGGCCGGCACATCGATCGCCTGCCCGAGGACCGATCGGAAGCTGCTCGAGACCTATCTGACGGCGTTCAAGCGAGCCGGCTTCATCTCCAGCTAACGCCGCTTCGTCGGGCGGCCGCGATCAACGACGCTTCTTCCACCGGCGAGACAGCAGCGCCTTGCCACCACGAAGCAGCACGGCCGGGGTCACGACGAGATCCGCCAGCAACCCCAGCGACACCACCGCGACGCAGGTCAGGCCGAAGGAGGCGAGGATCTCGAAGTCAGAAACGAGGAAGATGCCGAATCCGGCGGTGATCAGCAGCGAGCTGTATAGCACCGGGGGGCCGATGACCCGCAGCGTCTGCTTCAACGCGACCGGCAGCGACTCCTCGGCGGCGCTGGTCTCTCGCAGGTGATCGAGGATGTGGATCGTGTTGTCGAACACGACGCCAACGGCGACGCAGAGAAAGAGCACCGTCCCGGTCCGCATCGAGATTCCGGAGAGGCCGAGGATCGCCAGACAAGCGATGGTGGGCAGGAGGTTTGGCAGGGCGACGACCAGCGCGAGCCGAAACGAGCGGAAGGCAACGGCCACGAGCAGGGTGATCACCACGAAGGCAAGGCCGAAGCTCCAAACGGTCTCGACGACCATCCGTTCGTTGCCGCGATACCCTGCGGCTGAAACGCCGGTGACTTCGAGCTTGACGGGGTGACGGCCGAGCTCCTTCTTCGCCACCGCCCGGAGCTGGTCAACGAACTCGAGCAGGCTGGCCGATCCGTCGTCCGGCAGCGTCAGGCGGAGGTGTGTCTGGGAGTAGTCCGTGGTGACGAAGTCGGCGTGGGTATCGGGGTCCAGCAGAGCCAGGTACTGAGCGATCAGGCGCTCCGAGGAAGGGATACGGTCGAAGCTCTCTTCGCCGCCGTGGAACGCCTTGTTGAGGGCGCGGACCAGTCCCGCGAGAGACAGGACACTGCGCACCTGCGGCTGCTTGAGCGCCCAGCGGTGGACCCGGTCGATCGACTCGAGCACGCTCGCTTTCTTGACCGCGTCGGCAGAGCCGCGGACGACGAGCGAAACATGGAGCGCGCCAAACAGGTGCTCCGAGAGCAACCGATGAGCCTCCACGCTCGGCAGGCTCGGCGGCAGCTCGTCAATGAACAGCACGTCGACTCGGTTCTTGGTTCCCGCGATGACAGCGCAGCCGATCAGCAGCGCCAGCGCGACCGCGATCAACGATCCGGGACGTCGGGCCACCACGGTGGCCAGGCGGTCGAGCACCCGACCGGCAAGGAGTGTCAGCGTTCGCCCAGAGTAGCCCTGCCGCGGGGCCGGAAAGAGGCAGAGCGCCGCTGGCAGCAAGATCACGCCGCCAACGAAAGCGAAGACCACGCCGAGAGCGAGAAAGAGCCCGAAAGAACGCATCATCGGCACGCTGGAGAGCGAAAACGCAGCGAACCCCACTGCGGTGGTCAAGCTGGTCACCGCACAGGGCCAGCCGACCCTCAGGATCGTCCTTCTGGCCGCCTCCCGTCGATCGTTGCCGCCTTCGTTCAGGCGGTAGAAGTGGCTGATGACGAAGATCGAGTCGAGGATGCCGTAGATCAGCAGGATCGTCGGGATCGTGTTGGACACGATGTTGATCTGGGCTCCGGTCGTGGCCATCAACCCCAGGACCCAAACGACCGAGACCAGGACGTTCAGCAGCGGCAGGATCACGCCGTGGACAGAACGAAAAACAACGAACAGCACCACGATGATGATCAAGCCCGCAAACGGGGCGAACACCATCTGGTCGCGGAGGAGCACGTTGCGAATTCCGGTCTCGATCGCCGGCGATCCCGAGACCCAAACCTTGGTGCCTGCCGGCGCGTCGACGCCGCGGATGACTCGGTCGGCGGCGTCCACCGCCGCCTGCATCTCGTCGAGGTCACCGACCTTACGGGTCCTCATCTCGGCGGCGATCACCGCATAGCGCCCGTCGGCCGAGACCCAGCGCGGAACGACGAGGTCGCTGGCGAGGGCGAAGCGGCGGAGCTTGCGCAGCTGCTCGGGGTCACGAGGCACGGTCTCGAACAGTGGTCCGGTCATGACCGCGTCCCCCTCGCCGCGGGGTACGTCGTTGACGGCGACGCTCCAGACCCGGCGAAACTGCTGCTGCCGGTCGAGGCCGTGGGAGAGCTTCTGGATGAAGCTCAGTGCTTCGGGGGAGAAGACGTCGTCAGTGCGAACCAGGAGGAGGACGAAGTAGTAGTCATCGCCGAACTGGGCGAGGTAGCGGTCCAGCGGACCCACGTCGGGGTTGCCCGGGTAGTCGTAGAGGCTCCGCAGACTGTAGGAGAAACGGAGATCGACGGCTTGGTACGCGGCGACGCCCGTCACCAACAGCCATGCGGTCACGATCACCGCCGCTCGCCGGGTGACAAATTCCGCCAGCCAATTCACGCCAGACCTCCCGGCGCCGCCCCAGAGACGCTCATTTCAGAGAGGCTACTAGGCTACCGGCGCCGACGTCAAAGACCATCGCTGCGGCTAGCGTGTGCGCCGGTGCTCCTCGGGGCGGCGGCTCAGAATCTGAGCCGCAGGAGCCTGATCGAGTAGCTGCGCGCGGCCTGCCGGCGCGGCGGCTTGTCCTGCGGGGACGCCAGCGGTGGGCAGAGACGCCCGCGTGAATCGCGCCGCCGATCGTGCCGCCGTAGAACATCGTCAGCCCGATCGCCACCAGGGGGGGCTGTCCCGAGTCCGCCCCGAAGCACGGTCCAGGAGTACTTCCGCATCCTCTACGACACGCTGGTCGCCTTCGAGCTGCTAGCGTCGAAGCAGACCACCAGGTCGCACAGATCTGAGCGCCATCGCCGAGCAGTTGCGCGGCGTGGGTTGCCCACGCGAAATCGCTACCTGCTCTCGGGTAGCGGCCGGCCCGAATCGCCGGCCCGGTTCTGAATGATGATCAGCTCGACACGGCGGTTCTTGGCTCGGCCCTCTTTGGTGTCGCTCGCAGCGACCTGGCGCCGCGCGCCATAACCCACGGCCTGGAGCCTGCCCGCTGGGATTCCCTTCTTGACCAGATAGTCGCGGACCCCGTTGGCGCGAGCGATGGAGACGCGCTGTTTGTTGCCCTCTCGGCTGTCCGCGTGACCCTCGATTCGGATCCGGCCCATCTGGGGGTTGGACGCGATGACACGGTACACCTCGTCGAGCACCTTCGTGGATTGGCGGACGGACCGCGAGCCGCGACGGAACAGGATCTGCTGCGGGATGTGAATCTGTCCCCGTCGCACCGACACGCCGCCCGCGACGTCGTCAGGACACCCGTCGTCGTCCTGGAAGTTGTTTCTGGTCTCGGGCCGGTTCGGACACTTGTCGTCGGCATCGGCAATGCCGTCACCGTCGTTGTCGAGGTCGGGGCAGCCGTCGCCGTCCTGGAACCCGTCCTTGTCCTCGGCCTTGTTCGGGCAGCCGTCGTTGGCGTCGGGCACGCCATCGCCATCGTTGTCGAGATCGGGACAGCCGTCCTCGTCCTGGAACCGGTCACTGTCCTCGGCCTCGTTGGGACAGCGGTCCATGCGGTCCAGGATCCCGTCGTCGTCGTTGTCCGGTTCCGGACAGCCGTCGTCGTCCTGGTACCCGTCCTTGTCCTCGGCCCGGCTCGGACATCGATCCTTGCTGCCCACCACACCGTCGCCGTCCCGGTCCAGCTCCTCGGCAGGCGCCTCTTCGACGCCCGGCAACCAGGCCACCCCGCCAAAGATACGCAGCGCGGTCCGCCGCTCCTCGCCCACCACGCCGGCTCCGGCCCCGGCGGACAGAGTGATGCCGGGGCGAGGGTGGATCAGCAGGCCACCAAGCACTTCCATGGTCACCGAACCGAGGAGCCCCTCGTGCCGCACGTCCTCCTTCTCCACCAGCCTGTCCTGCACCGGATCGTACGACTGCTGCCGGGTGACCACGTCGAACGTCCCTCCGGCAACCGGGACGGTCCCGAAGACCTCGGCCGCCAGACCAACCGTGCGATGCAGCCGGTAGACCATGCCCAGTCCAAAGACAAACTCGTCGTCGACGCAGAGCAGCGGCTGGGCCGACTCCGGCGTATCCGGGTCGTCCCAGGTCACCACGGTCTTCTCGCGGATCATGTACCCCAGGTTGGCAGCCACGAGCACCGGCCCCTGATCCAAGCTGGCGAGGAGCGTGGGCTTCACGGTGAAGCCCCTGTCGCCCGCGAACACCTCCTCGTCGCCAAAGGGCAGCGTGGTCTCCACCGCCAACGCGAGAGCCACGCCGCCAGAGTGAAAGGCGTTGAACTTCAGCCCAGCCCGAAGGTCCATCAGCGGCGCGTTTGCGGGCGGGATATTGGTCCTGGGGTCGCCGTGCGACAGCAACTCGAACCCCGACTCGGCATCATCGGCCGGATTGGTCACCAGCGAGTGCCGGGCGACGGGAATGTCGATCGCCAACTCGAGCCATCGCCCGAGGCCGAGCTGTCCCTGCAGGTGAAACACGTGAGCGCTGTCGATGATGTCCTGCGTTCCCAGACAGCTCGAGCCCGAGCAGCCTTTTTGGGGGAACGTCAACCGCAGCGGCGACGACTCGTAGGCGTAGTAAAACTTGAACCCCGGCTGAAACCCGTCCTGGGGTCCTGCATGCTCGACGCCGAAGATGCCGCGGGAGAAGAGCGCGGGTCGGAAGAAGTGCGCATCCACCGACCGGCTCTGAGCACCGGCCACTGATCCGCACAGCACTGCCCAAGCCGCAACGAGGAATGCCGCTGCTCTCATCTGCATGCCGTCTCTCTGTCGTAATCGACTAGCCTGATATTATTGAGCGATCGAAGAGGTTGTCAATCATCCCCAACAGGCAGCGCCACCAGTCTTCAAGCCCTCATCTCTACTCCGGTGGAAGATCGTCCAGCTCGGCGGCGAGCAAGGCCTCGACTTCCCGCACGCTCATCGCCTTGACGTCCTCCAGGTCTGGCTCCAGCTCGCCCGCGCTCTCCGGTCCACCAGCGGGTGCGGCCGCGATCAGGTCGTCGATGATGAACCTCGCGATGCTCTCGATGGTTGGATAGTCAAAGACCAGGGTCGCCGGAACGGGCCGCCCGATCGCTGTCCGCAGACTGTTGCGGAGCTCGATGCCCAGCAGCGAGTCGACGCCCATGTCCATCAGCCGTCCCCGGGGATCGACCTCCCCCACCGCGGGCGCCCCGATGATCTGCGCCACGAGCTCCTGCAGGTGCGGGACGACGACCCGCTGCTGCTGTTCGGGGCGAAGGCCGCTCAGCCGCTGGACGAGCTCGGGTTCCGTGGTGACATCCGTGGGTGCTGGCGCGACGGCCAGCTCGGATACCAAGGCCGCGTCCGCTGCCCCGGAGGCGGCGAGGGCCGACCAGTCGCAGCGGACCACGACGGACTGAGTCTCCTGTCCATCCAGCGCTCGACCCAGCTCGTCGAGGGCCTCGTCCGGCTCGAGGTAGCTGACACCCCGGGCCTGCCACTGTTTCTCCCCCGAGGCCCCCAGATCGGCCGCCATGCCCTCCTCGGCCCACGGACCCCAGTTGACGCTCGTTGCGGGCAGGCCCCACGCTCTTCGGTGATGCGCCACGGCGTCGCAGAACGCGTTGGCCGCCGCGTAGTTCGCCTGACCGGCCGAGCCGAACACAGCGGTGATGGAGGAGAAGACGACAAACAGGTCGAGGTCGATCCCCCGCGTGAGCTGATGCAGGTTCCACGTGCCATCGATCTTGGCGTTCGCCACCTGCTCGAAGCGTTCAAGCGTCTGCTCGGTCAGCACGCCGTCGTCGAGAGCACCCGCTAGGTGGAAGACGCCGCGCAGCGGGTGTTTCGAGCGCCGCAGATCGTCCAGCAGGCCTCCGAGCGCCTGGCGATCGCCGACATCCAGCACCGCGATCCTGATATCGGCGCCCATCTCGCGCAACCTGGCCAGCTCGGCGTCCGCTGCCGGATCGGGACCGTGCCGGCCGAGGAGGACGAGCCCGCCGGCGCCGCGCGCCACGAGCCATCGCGCGACGCGACGCCCGAGGCCCCCGAGCCCCCCGGTGACCAGGTACCATCCGTCCGCCCGCACGGTATCGGCCCGGGTCGTGCTCACGACCAGCTTGCCGACGTGGCTGGCCCGCTGCAGCGCGCGGAATGCCTGGTCCGCGTGGTCCAGGTCGTAGGTCGTGACCGGCAGGGGGGTCAGCTCGCCCGTCTCGTATCGCTTCATCAGGCGTCGCAGTAGGTGCCCGACACGAGCCGGGTCGTCGGTGATCATCTGGTCGAGGGCGAAGATCGAGTACTCGATGTCCGGCCTGCGTGCCTTGACCTGCTCGTGGCTCCAGATGTCCGTCTTGCCGATCTCGACGTAGCGGCCCCCCGGGCGGAGGATGTCGAGGCTGCGAGGGATCGTCCCGCCCGGCAGGAAGTTGATCACCACGTCGACCCCCTCGCCCCCGGCGACCGCCTCGAAGTCCTGCGCCCTGGCGTCGATGGCGTGGCTCACGCCGACCTTGGCCAGATACGCCGTCTTGTCGGGGCCCGCCTCCGTGCCGATGACCTCGGCCCCGGCCAGGGTCGCAAGCTGAACAGCGGCGAGCCCCACGCCACCGGCCGCGCCGTGCACGAGCACCCGCTGTTGACGGTCGCCTTCACCGAGTGTCTGCAGGCAGTGCTCGGCGGTCAGAAAGACAGCCGGAATCGACGCGGCCTCGACGAAGCCGAGACTGGCCGGCTTGGGCGCCACCAGGCAGGCCTTGGTGACGAGGTGCGTGGCGATTCCCTCCGCCGGCAGATCCCGTGACAGCGCGTTGAGCGCCACGACCTGATCACCTGGCCTCAGGCCGCTGACATCCTCCCCCACCGCGACGATGGTGCCCGCGACCTCGAGACCCATCGCCGATCGCGCACCGGGGTACTGTCCCATCACCATCAGGAGGTCCCTGAAGTTGAGGCCGCTCGCCTCGACGGCCACCTCCACCTCGTCCCTTCCGGGAGCTCGACGTTCGAGAGGCGTCAACCCGAGCTCGGCCAGCGACCCCGCACCATCAGCCGACAGCGCTGCTGGCCGGTCGCGCCGGGTGGCCACGTCGGAGCCGACATCCAGCCGCTCGAGTCGCGGGACACGCAGTTGCTCGTCGCGCACCGCGATCACGCGCTCGCGGGACGGCCCCGACAGCAGCGCCGCGAGCAGCTGCATGCCAACATCCGGTTGTCTCCGGTCGAAATCCACCAGCGTGCACGAGAGCTCCGGAAGCTCCCGAGCTATGGTGCTCGCCAGTCCCAGCAGAGGAGACTGCTCGAGCGTCTGAGGAATCGACCCCGGCTCGACCGTAGCAGCGGCCGTGGTCGCGATCACCAGGCGCGGACGCGAGGCCGCTCGCTTGACCATCGCCTGTACCACACGGACCACCGACCCGTAGAGATCGCGCAGTCCATCGCCGAACAGGCTCTCGCCGGTGGCCCGGCTCCGCATCCGGCCGAGGCCCCAAAGGTGCAGCACGCCGGTGACGTCGCCGCCCGCCAGGTGGTCAAGGAGCGCCTCTTCGATCCAGTCCAGCGCTGTCGTGCCATCCCGTCGCGCCGCTCCGGCCGCGCCGGGATCCGGTGGCAGGCACCACAGCGCCTCCCCTCCCGCCATCTCGATCTGCCGGGCGAGGGCCTGACCGATACCCCGGTCGTCGGGCAGGATGATCCACCTGCCGGGCGCGCCCCCGTCAGCCGCGACGACATCGTCAGCCGCGATGACATCACGCAGACTCGCCTCGCGCCAAGAGATCCGGTAACGCCTGTCATTTCGCCGGCGGAACACCGAACGCTGCAAGGTCGCCCTCGACGCCCTGCGAAGGCGAAGCCCTCGCACCTCGACCACCAGTCGTCCGTCCTCGCCGTAGACACGCTGGTCGAACGAATAGGTGTCGCCGTCACCAGCCGCGGGGGATCTCACCACGGTGTGGCACCAGTGACGCTCGCCGGGATCGCCGAGCAAGATCCGATCGATCGCGATGGGGATCAACGGATCCACCATCGACCCGTCGTGAAAGGACTCCAGGGCCAGCATCGCCGCCTGGAACCAGGAGTCCAGAACGCCGGGAAAGACCTGATACTCCTCGGGGGCCCCGGCGGGACAGGTCACGCGGACGAGGCTCTCGCCGCTGCCACACCACGCGTCGTCGATCCGCCGGAACGCTGGACCGTACCGCAGCCCCGCGTCAAGCAGCCGTTGATAGACCTCTGGCTTGGGGACCTGCAAAGCGCACCGCTGGCGCAGCCCCGCCAGGTCACAGCGGGCGTCCGCTCGGGGAGCTCTGGAGACGACGCCCGACAAGTGCCGCAGCCACTGTCCGTCGCCGGCGTCGAGGCGACCGATCAACTCGACGTCGTATCGATCTCCGCTGGCGGGCCGGAACACGGCCTGGACGGCCCGCTGTTCCTCCCTTGACGAAAACGCGAGCGGCTCGTTGAAGACGACGTCGTCGATCTGCACCCGCGATCCGCAGAGCGGCAAGGCGGCCTCGAGAACGAAAACCAGCTGAGCAGCGCCGGGGACCAGCGTCAGGTCGTGCACCACGTGCTCGCTCAACAAACCCGGAGCCGAGAGCTGCCAGGTCGACTCGACGATGTGGACCGTGGAGCTCGCGAGGACCGTTCCACGGAATCTGTCGGGCTCGCTCCGGCGATCGTCGGCAGGCCGCCGCTGGGTCAGGGCGTCCGGCCAGTGCCGGCGACGCTGGAACGGGTAGGTCGGCAGCGGCCGACGCCTGGCGTCAGCGGGCTCGTATTCGTCCCAGTCGATCGGCGCGTGGCCGCAGTAGAGCCTGCCGAGCCCCTGCAGCACGGCGTGCCAGTCATCTTGCCCGCGCTGCAGCGACGGCACGCAGCTCGTCGTCGAGCCCCCCAGCCCCTGGCCCATCAGCCCGAGCAGCACCGGATGGGGGCCCACCTCGAGGAACTGGTCGGTTCCGAGCTCGCGCATCGTGCTGACCGCGTCCGCGAACCGGATCGTCTCTCGCACCTGGCGGACCCAGTAGCCCGGGCCGCCGATCTCCTCCAGGGGGGCGTTCTTCCGACGGCGAGGCCAGGCACGCTGGCTCGTCTCCACGCGGCGCCTGCGGGGCCCCCGGCGATTGGCGAGCTTCCCCGACATGCTGGCAACCATGGCGAGCCTGGGCAGCGAGTAGTCGACCTGCGCCGCCAGCTGCTCGAAGGGCGCCAGCATCGGCTCCAGCAGCGGCGAGTTGAACCCGCCCGGCACGTCCAGCAGGTGAGAGGCGATGCCCCGCTCGGCCAGCTCGCCGACGAGGGCGCGGACCGCTTGGCCGCCGCCGGAAACGACCAGGCTGGTGGGACCATGCACCGCCGCGATGGAGACCTCGCCGTGCCACTTGGACAGCAGCGGCGTCATCGTGCTCTCGTCGACGAACACCGCGGCCATCGCGCCGCTGGCGAAGTGCTCCTCGATCAAACGGGCCCGCTCGACGACCAGCCTCAAGCCGTCCTCCAGGGCCATCACCCCGGCGACGCAGGCGGCGACGTACTCGCCCACGTTGACCCCCATGACGGCCGCGGGCCTGACGCCGAAGGACTGCCACAGCCCGGCCAGGGAGTACTCGAGGGCGAACAGGGCCGGGTGGCCCGCGGCCGGTCGGGCCAGCGCTGCCGGGTCTCCTCCCCCGTAGAGGATCTTCACCGGAGAGAGGCCCCCCGCCCGCTCGACGATCTCGGCGCACCTGTCCATTGTCCGG
>JAUVBO010000454.1 GCA_030591195.1 Pseudomonadota bacterium | reverse complement strand
GGGGCCACCGCGGGTGTCTGCGTCAAGGCCGGCAAGTGCGACACCGCCAGCGGCCTTTGCGACAAGCACCCGACGAAGAATCCAGCCGCCAAGGTCGGCGACGCGTGCCTCTCGGACTTCGACTGCGCCGAGCATATGTCGTGCGAGCAGGAGCTCGACCTCAAGGCGATCGGCCTCAAGGACCACGGCGACCTGTGCACCGACGACGCCGAGTGCTGCGGCAGCTGCGACATCTTCGGCGGCGGGTGCGTCGGCACCTGCGCCGTGCGGGCCCGCCACGGCTACTGCATGGTCGTCGGCTGCGCCTTCGCCACCGCCACCGACTACCAGGAGCGTGCCTGCCCGGCCGGATCAACCTGCCACCGGCTGTTCTACGGCGGGATCTGCTTCAAGACCTGCGACCCAAACAACCCGGCCGATTGCCGCGGCAACAACGGTGATCTCTACGGCGACTACGAGTGCCGTGCCTGGAACAACGTCGAGATCGAGACCGGGATCGGCTACGCCGACGCTCCGGTGTGCGAGTTCGGCGACCTGATCAGCTGCAACATCTTCACCGGCAGCGGCCTCGACTGCAGCATCCTGGGACTGCCGAACAACCCGACCGACATGGCCTGCCGCCAGCTGGATGGCACCCAGACGGTGGTTCCCGACGACCCAGCCGGATTTTGCTTCGATACCAGCGGGTCGGGGCCGGTGCCGAAGCTACCCCCCGACGGGGGCGTTGCCGACGTCGGCGTCACCGACGGCGCGTTGCCTGCCGATGGCGGCGTGGCTGACGGCGTGGTCTCGCTCGATGTCGCCTTCGTGCCGGAGGACGCCGGCCCGTCGGACTTCCGCGTTACCGCTGAGAGCGACCAGGTGCCGGACTTCGGCAGCCTTGACGGCAGCTGGGGTGACGATGAGGGCAGCGAGGGTGGTTGCAGCTGTGCGCTGGATGGGAGCGCAGGAGATGCCAGTGGTTGGCTGATCCTGATCGGGATCCTTCTCGCCGGGGGCTGCCGGCGGCGGCGGCGGGGCGCTACTTCTTCATCGCCTTGCGCCGGGCTCCGCGCATCGGCGGGGCCATGTGCCAGGAGCCGTCGATCTTGACGAAGGCGATCGGCTTGTCGCCCTTCTCGCGCTTCATCGTCCCGGTGGCCTTGTCGCCCTCGATCTTCACGTCGGCGAGCTCGCCGTCGACCATCGTGCGCTTCTTGGCGGCCGGCTTCTTGTCTTGAATCTTGTCGATCAGGTTCATCGCCGCGATGATGAAGCCCTTCGGGTCCTTGAAGGCCTCCGTCATCTTCTGCATCTTCTCCTCCCGGGTGCCCTTCATCGCCATCATCGCCTTATGATCGGGCACGTCGTACTTCTTGATCATCGCGTCGACGTCCTTCTTCGAGTCCTTGTCGCCCATGGTCGCGAAGGCCAGGGCCATCATCATGCCCATCGCCATCTGGCCGCGTGAATCGGGCGCCATGGTGTCGACGAAGGTGCTGTAGTCCTTGGCGGTGATCGCCTTCTTCGCCGCGTCGAAGACCGCCAGGGGCGTGGCGTACTTGGCCCCGGCCTTGGCGGGCTCGGCAGCCTTGGTCGGCTCGGCGGCCTTGGTCGGCTCGGCGGCCTTGGTCGGCTCGGCGGGCTCGGCCGGGCTCTTCTCCTTCGGGCAGCCAGCCAGGGCGAAGCTCGCCAGGGCGAGGATGCACGGGTAGTGTCGGGTTCTCATCGGTGGTCCTTTCGGGGGGAACGCTCGCCTGGAGCGGTCTAGAGGCCGTTCAGCTGGAACGGGGGGAAAAAGTAGGCGATCTCGGTCTGGGCGGTGTCGGGGGCATCGGAGCCGTGGACCGCGTTCTTCTCGATGTCGGTGCCGACGCGGTGGCGGATCGTGCCCTCGGCGGCCTTGGTCGAGTCGGTGACTCCCATCAGCTCGCGGTAGCGGTCGATGGCGTTGTCGCCCTCGAGCACGCTGGCCACGATCGGTCCGGAGGTCATGAACTCGCAGAGGCTGCCGAAGAATGGCCGCTCGCGGTGAACGGCGTAGAAACCCTCGGCCTGGGCGCGGCCGAGGCGGATCATCTTCGTCGACACGATCCGCAGGCCCTTGGCTTCGATCATCTGCAGGATCGTGCCGATGGCGTTCTTGCCCACCGCGTCGGGCTTGATCAGCGACAGGGTTCGCTCGGTTGGCATTTCGTTTGTCGTCACCTTTCTGCTGCCGAAACACTCCCCGTCGCGACCGCTACGAGGTCACGACGGGGAAGGGAAGGGTAAAAGGAGGGGAGGGGCCGCTACAGCATGCTGGCGAGGGTCTTGCCGATCTCGCTCGGATTGGGGGCGACCTTCGCCCCGGCAGCCTCGAGCGCCTCGATCTTGTCCTTCGCCGTGCCCTTGCCACCGGCGATGATGGCGCCCGCGTGGCCCATCCGCTTGCCCTTCGGCGCGGTGCGGCCGGCGATGAACGCCGCCACCGGCTTGTCCTTCATGTTGTCCTTGATGAACGCCGCTCCCTCTTCCTCGGCGCTGCCGCCGATCTCGCCGATCATCACCACGGCGCGGGTGCCAGGGTCTTCGGCGAACAGCTGGAGCACGTCGATGAACTGGGTGCCCGGCACGGCGTCGCCGCCGATGCCGATGCAGGTGCTGTGGCCGAGCCCGAGCAGGGTCAGCTGGTAGACCGCCTCGTAGGTCAGGGTGCCCGAGCGCGACACCACGCCGATGTCACCCTTGCGGTGGATGTAGCCCGGCATGATGCCGATCTTGGTCCCGCTGTTGTCACCCGTGGGGGTGATCACGCCGGGGCAGTTGGGGCCGACCAGGCGCGACTTGCCGCCCGACATCGCTCGCTTGACGTTGACCATGTCCAGCGCCGGGATCCCCTCGGTGATGCAGATCACCAGCTCGATCTCGGCGTCGATCGCCTCGAGGCAGGCGTCAGCGGCGCCGGCCGCGGGGACCATGATCATCGAGCAGTTGGCGCCGGTCTTCTCCTTCGCCTCGCGGACGGTGTCGAAGGTCGGCCTGCCGACGAAGTCCTTGCCGCCCTTACCGGGGGCGACGCCGCCGACGATCTTGGTCCCGTAGTCGGCGCACTGCTTGGCGTGAAACTGGCCTGCCCGACCGGTACCTTGAACGATAACCTTGGTATTGTTGTCGCAAAGAATACTCATCGGGTCAGCTCCACGATCTTGCGTGCACCGTCGGCCAGGTCATCGGCCGGGGTGATCTTCAGTCCGGACTCGGCGAGGATCTTCTTGCCGGCCTCGACGTTGGTACCCTCGAGCCGTACCACCAGCGGTATCTCGAGACCGACCTCCTTGACCGCCGCGACGATGCCGCTGGCGACGTTGTCACAGAAGACGATGCCGCCGAAGATGTTGACCAGGATGCCCTTGACGGTCGGGTCGGCGATGATGATCTTGAACGCCGCGGCGACCCGGTCCTTGTCAGCTGCGCCGCCGACGTCGAGGAAGTTCGCCGGCTCGCCGTCGAACTGCTTGATGATGTCCATCGTCGCCATCGCCAGCCCGGCCCCGTTGACCATGCAGCCGATGGTGCCGTCGAGCTTGACGTAGGAGAGGTCGAACTTCTTCGCCTCGAGCTCGGCGGGCTCCTCCTCGTCGAGGTCCTGCAGCTCCTTCCACTCGGGGTGGCGGAACTCGGCCGAGTCGTCGAGGGTGATCTTGGCGTCGAGGGCCAGCACGTCGCCGCCCTTGGTCACCACCAGCGGGTTGATCTCGGCCAGCGAGGCGTCCTCCTCGATCACGGCCTTGGCCAGGGCGGTGAGGAACGTCACCGCGTTCTTCATCGCGTCGCCCTCGAGCCCGAGGCCGAAGGCGAGCTGGCGACCCTGATAGGCGGCAAAGCCGCCCGCTGCCGGGTCGACCCAGACCTTGAGGATCTTCTCGGGAGTGCGCGCCGCGACCTCTTCGATCTCGACGCCACCCTCGGAGCAGGCCATCAGGCAGACGCGCTGCTTCTCGCGGTCGAGCACCGCGCCGACGTAGAGCTCGCGGGCGATGTCCATCCCTTGCTCGACGAGCAGGCGGTTGACCTTCTTGCCCTCCTCGCCGGTCTGGATCGTCACCAGGGTGTTGCCGAGCATGCCCTCGGCCATCTTGCGGGCCTCGGCTGCGCCCTTGACGACCTTGACGCCGCCGAGATCGGGGTTCTCCTTGAAGCGGCCCTTGCCCCGGCCGCCGGCGTGAATCTGGGACTTGACGACGAGGACCTGGTTGTTGGTCTCGTCGATCAGCTTCTTGGCCGCCTGCTCCGCCTCGTCGACGGAGAAGACGGGGATGCTCTGCGGAACTGGCAC
The DNA here is from genome assembly GCA_030591195.1 of Pseudomonadota bacterium. The sequence goes on along the minus strand of JAUVBO010000454.1, from coordinate 159 downwards.
GCCGTAGCGCTTGAGCAGCGCCTTTGCCTGATACTCGTGAATCTTCATCGCTCACCTGCTGCAGGGGAAGTCAAAGGACCAATAGTCCGCACGCGCACCCTCCCCCGAAGAGGCGGGTACGCGCCGGACGTGGGTACTGAAGTGCGGGAGGCGTCCTAG
>JAUVBO010000986.1 GCA_030591195.1 Pseudomonadota bacterium | reverse complement strand
GACTGCTCGGGCGCGTGATCGGCAACATGATCAAGAACGCCCTCGAGGCGATCGATCCCGAGCAGATGGTCACTCTGACCTGCCGGGCCGAGGGCAGCGATCACGCGCGCCTGTCGGTTCACAACCCGGGTCACATGCCACCCGACGTGCAGCTGCAGCTCTTCGACCGCACCTTCTCGACCAAGGCCCCCGGCCGGGGCCTCGGCACCCACAGCATCAAGCTGCTGACGGAACACTACCTCGGTGGCGCCGTCGGGTTCTCTTCCGACGAAGGGCAAGGAACGACCTTCTGGGTCGTCATTCCGCTGCGGCCACGATCACCGCGCTGAGGATCAACCGCGGGTCGGGCAACGAGTGCCACCAGGCGGCGGTCAACGAGTCAGCCCTCCTGGATCGCGGGGTCGTCTTCCGGTCGCAGCAGCCGGAAGCTCCAGAGCACAAGCAACACCGACAAGCCGAGCAGGGTCGCGCCGACGGCCTGGTGCACGGTGGTCAGCACCGCGTCGGTGGCCGGGCCGACGGCGTCGCTGCCGACCTCGGTGATCGACAGCGTGCAGCCATTGCGCTTCTCGCGGGCGAGCAGCGCGACGATGCCGAGCACCAGCTGGCCGAAGCCTGCCGCGATCACGCCGAGGCCCAGCCGGCGGAAGACGGCGTGGCGTCCGCCGTGAAGAGCGAGGGCACGCACGCCGGCGATGAACGCCAGCACCACCACCAGCCCGGCGATGGTGATGTGCGGCACGAGCATCAAGTTCAGATGACGCAGCAGGCTGCCGAGGGTCAACTGCCCGAGCAGCAGCACCACCAGGGTGATCCCGATCGACCGATCGGTGGCTGCCGAGGGCGTCGCGTCGGCGGCGCGCTCGGACTGCCAGGTACGGCTGAGCACCGCCGCGACCGCGAGGATCGTGGCGAAGACCGCCTGGCCGAAGATGCCGTGGAGCGCCGCCATGAGCACATCGTTGTCCACCACGCGCAAGCCGCCGAGCACGCCCTGGATCACGACCACGACGAAGGCTGCGGTCGCGAGGGCAGCGGCGCGCCGGTAGCGCGCCTCGCGGCGGCTCAGTCGTACCAGTTGGCTCGCCAGCCCGAGTGAGCCCAGCCCGACCAGCGCGCCGAGCAGCCGGTGGGTGTGCTCGAGGTAGATCCCGCCGGTCATCCGGGCCAGCGGGTAGAGGAACATGTTGATCGCCTTGGTCTGGGGCCAGTCCTCGACCGCCATGCCCGCCTGGAACCCAGTGACCAGCCCGCCGGCGAGCACCAGCAACGCGGCCGCGCCGGCCACCGCCGCGGCGAGGCCACCGGTCCAGTTGACCTCCCGGGGGCTCGCCCGCCCGCAAAGCCGGCCGGCGGTGCGGCCGACCAGCAGCAGCAGGGGCATCGCCAGGGCGAAGCCGGGAACCCAGATCAGCGCCCGCGGCGCCACCTTGTCGCCGCCAGGATCGAGCACCAGGCTGCCGAGGATCAGCAGGTTGAGCGCGGCCGCGAGCAGGCCGGCGAGCGCCGTCCCCAGGACGCCACGATCGGTCCAGCGGCCGATGGCGAAGCCCGCGCCCACCAGGCAGACGAGGAAGAGCACGAAGGTCACCGCCTGGGGCACCGCCAGCGGTGGCAGCCGCGTCAGGTAGCCCACCGTCCAGATCGCCACGGTACAGCCGAAGCCAACGGCGAGGATGTCGCTCGCGGGGCGGGACGACCGGAGTCGTTGCTGGCTGACGTCGGTGGACATCAGGGTCTCACTCCCCGGCGGCGCCCAGGGTCTCGAGCGCCTCGCCAGCGAGGCGGTAGAGGGTCCAGTCGCTCAACGGGCGGGCACCGAGCCGCTCGTAGAAGCCGATCGCCGGCGTGTTCCAGTCGAGCACCGACCACTCGAGCCGGCCGTAGCCGCGCTCGCAGGTCAGCCGCGCCAGGTGCGCCAGCAGCGCCTTGCCAGCGCCGCCACCTCGCTGGTCCGGGCGGACGTAGAGATCCTCGAGGTGGATCCCGGGCCGACCGAGGAAGGTCGAGAAGGAGGTGAAGAACAGCGCGAAGCCGACCGCTTCACCGCCACGGCAGGCGAGCACCACCTCGGCGGGGGGCCGCGGGCCGAAGAGCCAGTGCTCGAGCTGCTCCTCGGTGGCGACGACCTCGTGGGCGAGCCGTTCGTAGCTGGCGAGCTCGCGGATGAAGGAGAGGATCGACGGGACGTCCCGCGGTGCGGCGACGCGAATCTCGAGCGGTTGAGCCGGCATCAGCTGGGCATCCTAGCAGGACGCCAGGCCCTGACAACCACCACCAGCCACGATCGCGGTTCGGTGTAGAATCAGCGGCGGACCATGACCGCCACCACGAGCGGGCCGTCGACCTGCAGCAAGATCCGCGCGCGGAGGGACAGATGAGCAAGCTATTGAGCGTCCGGACGGCGGCCATCCTCGGGGTCGGCGCCATCATCGGCGGCGCCGTTGGAGTGACGGTCGGCAAGCGGGGCATCCCGCTGGTGGGCGAACGGGACGAGTGGGCGATCGGCATCTATCAGAGCGCCTCCCCCACCGAGGCCTTCGTCCCGGGCGAGCGCCACAACCCGGTGCTGACCATCGACGACGTCACCGACGTC
>JAUVBO010000128.1 GCA_030591195.1 Pseudomonadota bacterium | reverse complement strand
CGTGCTCTTCGCGACGATGATCACGCTGATCCTCGTCCCCACGCTCTACATGGTGCTCGACGACCTCTCCCGGGCCTTCGCCTGGCTGATCGGTCGTCCCCGCCGGCGGTCAAGCTCCGAGGCGTCGGCCGAGGTACAACCCCGTTGATGACCTCGATCACGACGGCGAGGTATCGCCCCGGCGCATCGGCAGCGCCGATGTGGCGTGGCGGAAGCATCAGGCGAGGGTGTAGCATCAGGACCTGACCGACGAGGACCCAGGAAGGAAGATCAAGATGCCGCTACTGAGACTGCAGACGTCTGCGGCCGTGCCCAAGGTCCTGCGCGACGAGCTGTTGTACAAGCTCTCGGAGACCGTGGCCCGCGTTCTCTCGAAGCCCGAGACGTTCATGATGGTGATCGTCGACGACAACAAGCTGATGGTGATGGGCGGCGTGGCGGACCCGGCAGCCTTCCTGGAGGTGCGCGCGGTGGGGCAGATCCTCCCGGCCCAGGCCAAGGCGCTCAGCAGCGCGCTGAGCGAGCTCGTCGGCGAGCAGCTCAAGATAGTTCCCTCGCGGATCTACCTCAACTTTCAGGATTTCGACGGCTCGATGTGGGGCTACAACGGCTCGACCTTCGGCTAAGGGGTTTCGCCGGCCCCGAACGCCGCTGGCTGTGTTGCGCCTCCTCGCAATACCCGGAGTATTCCTTCGTCGGTGCGCCTTGCCAGCGGCGCCCGGTGCTCGGCGAAACTAGCGACTCAGGCCGCGAGGTGGTCGCAGAGGATCTTGACGCCGATGCCGATCAGGATCAGCCCGCCGGCGATGGAGGTTCGCCGGCCGAAGCGGGCGCCCAACCGCCGTCCGATCAGCATCCCGAGGCTGCTGAGGGCCGCCGTGATCAGCCCGATGGTCAGCACCGGGATCCAGATCGATGCCTCGAGGCAGCCGAGGCTGAGGCCGACGGCGAAGGCGTCGATGCTCGTCGCCACCGACAGCGTCACCAGCGACCAGCCGCGGGTCGGGTCGCCGGCGCGCGAGCCGCGGTCGACGTCGCTGGGCTGCTGATCTCCGTCGCCTGCGCGCAGGGCGTCGACGATCGCCTTGCCGCCGACCGCGCCAAGCAGTCCGAAGGCGACCCAGTGGTCCCAGGCCGCGACCCACCGGACGACCGAGCGGCCGCTGAGCCAGCCGAGGATTGGCATCAGCGCCTGGAAGAGGCCGAAGTGGAAGGCGAAGCGAAAGATGTGCCGGCGGGTGAGGTGCGGCAGGGTCACGCTGGTCGCCACCGAGACGGCGAAGGCGTCCATCGCCAGGCCGATGGCGATGCCGATGATGGTCAGCGGGCCCATCTGGCTCCCTGCCGGGCAAAGCTCCTAAGGCCGCACCCGTGCTACTTTTTCTTGCGGCGGCGCCGGCCGCGTCTGGGCGGGTTGAGGGCCGCCTTCTCGTAGGGCATCGGCAGCACGTACTGGGTGAACTTTCGCTGGTCGGTGGCCTGGAGCTCGAGGTTCGACAGCAGGGTCGCGGGGGCGGTGGTCGACACCGGGATCACGCCCGACTCGGCGCCACAGAAGGCGTTGTCGCAGGCCGGCGAGTCGCCCACCGCCATCACGTTGCGCAGCGCCGACAGGGGCGTGCCGACGAAGTTGACCCCGCGGACCAGGTTCGCCCGGCCGTCGGCCCAGACCTGTACGGCGAGGGCGATCTGGCCCATGAAGGCCTGGAAGTCGTAGGTGTCGGTGGCGGTCTCGCCGCCCTCGGCCTCGAGGATCATGATCCCGAAGGGCTGCTCCTGCCGCCGGATCTCCTCGAGGAACCTCCGCTTCAGCTCCTCGTGGCTGACGCCGCCATCGACCTCCACCACGAGGTTGGCCATCCGGCTGATCGGTCGCTCGTGGCAGTCGTTGCGGGCGTGGCCGTTGCCCTGGCGCTGGCGCGGGGTGACCGGCGCTCGCCCGGTGAGGAAGCCGACCAGCTTGCCGCGCTCGACCAGCACCGCCCGCTTGGCAGGGCTGCCCTCGTCGTCGTATCGGTAGCCGCCGACGGTCTTGACGCCGCGCGATCTGGTGATCGTTGGGTCGTCGTAGACGGTGAGCGAGGGCGGCAGGATCTGCTTGCCGAGGTCGCGCTTGAAGGTCTGGCCCTCGCGGGATGACAGCAGCCGGCTGCCCTCGAGCCGGTGGCCGAGCACCTCGTGAAAGAGGATCCCCGCCGGAGCGGGTGCGAGCAGCACCGGGCCGGCGTAGGACTTGATGGTCGGTGCGGCGGCGAGCTGGGAGAGCAGCTTGATCCGCGCCCTGACCTGGCTGACGAAGGTTCGCAGGTCGGGCAGGTCGTCCACCGTCGGCGTGCAGTGCACCACCCGCGCCGCGACCTCTTCCCCTTCGGGGGTCAGCAGCCAGAGCTCGCAGCTGAGCTCGCAGACCCGCGACTGGTCGATCAGTCGCGTGCCCTCCGAGCTGACGAACATCCGGGTGACGTCTCGGACGCGCAGCTCGACCCAGGAGTTCTTCACCCGCGGGTAGCGCTTGGGCACCCGCGAGCTGCGAATCACGTAGCGTCTCCAGTAGTCGGCATCGAGCGGGTCGAAGCGTCGGAAGCGCCGGTCCTCGATCGGGGTTGCCCGGCGGAACGACGGCAGCTTTCCGTTCGGGTCGATGAAGGTGATGTTCTGCGACCTGCGGCGGAGGAAGTGCCGCACCGCCTCGCGGTAGCGGACATCGGTCAGCTTCCAGAGGTGATACTTGAGCGCGTCGATGTCGTTGCCGATCGGCATGTCGAGGTGATCCAGCGCTTCGCTCTCGGTGTCGTGGTCGTCGAGGCCTCCCTCGGCGACCTGATCGAAGCGGTAGGATCCCACCCGGCAGTCGCAGTAGACGTTGCGGTTGTCGCGGTCGGTCTGCTCGTTGATGTTTCCCAGCCGGCCCCAGAGGTGGAACGTGTGGGTGTCCCGCATCAGGTAGCTGAGGTAGTACGGGCGCGGGTAGCCGGGCACCCGGAGGTAGCGGGCGCTGCGGTCGCATTCCTCGGAGAGCGCCTTGATGAACCGCTGCGCCGTGCGGGCATTTATTCTCTTTGACACGTTCTCCTCGTCCTCGCCCCCCGCGGACCTCGCGATCGGCTCGGGGCTGGATTTTCGACGCCCAAGGCGGGCGGGGAATCTAAATCTAGCACGATCGCCAGGCAACGCAGCGAGGCAAGCGCAACCGCGTCAGCAACGGATCGCGAACAGGATAGTGACTCGACTAGGAGCTCTTTGTTGCCTCGGCCGCCTCGGTGACCAAGTCGGCGAGGAACGCCTTGCGTACGGGGTCGAGGTTGATGAACCGCACCGCGAAGGCGTTGTTGCGGTCGTGCCGGACCACCTCGCCCTGGACGGTCATCACCCTCGATTCGTTTTCGACCACCAGCCGCGCCCGCACCCGGTGGCCAAGGGGGGGCGGTGGCCCCTGCGACCGAAGCAGCAAGCCTCCCACGCTGAGGTTGATCGAGGGGAAGAACTTCAGGCCCTCGTCCTCGTCTTCGGTCTCGACCCAGGCGCCGAACGGCACACGGGGAGATTGGCGTCGTTCCATGATGCCCGTTTTCGTGCGTATTCGTTCGATACTAGGAACCAAACAGCTGCTTCTACAATAGCAAACTTACCACGAATCCCCCGACTAATCGGCGTCGAGTTCCGGGCCACCGAGCAGCTCGTCGTGGGCCTGCTGCAGCTCCTCGTAGTAGTCGATGATCCGGCGCACGTAGCGGCGCTTCTCCTTGTAGGTCCCGGGGAAGAAGCTGCGCTTGAACCCGTAGATCACCGACCGTTTCAGGTTTCCCGGTGAGAGGTCGAGGTGCTTCACCGCCAGCTCGAGCTCGCGGGCGACGGTGGTGTTCGAGACGGTGCGGTTGTCGGTGCAGAAGCTGCACGAGAGCGCTGCCTCGCGCATCGCGCGGAACGGGTGCTCGGTGATCGAGGCCAGCTTGGGGTTGGTCTGCAGGTTGGAGGTCAGGCAGACCTCGAGGGTGATCCGCCGGTCGGCGATGTACTGGGAGAGATCGCTGACGTAGCGCTCGGGGTCGTCGATCGTCGGATCGACCAGCATCGAGGTGTCCAGCAGGAACGTGCCGTGGCCGATGCGGTCGGCGTGCAGGTCGGTGATCGCCTGGAAGATGCTCTCGGGACCGTAGGCCTCGCCCGCGTGGACGGTCTTCATCAGGAAGTTGGTGTGGGCGTACTGGAACGCCTCGGAATGGTCGTCAGCCGGGAAGCCGGCCTCGGCGCCGGCGAGGTCGAAGCCGGTGATCGGGATCTCCTGCTCGCGCCTGATCTGCACCGCGGCCTGGGCCATCTCGAGGGACGCGAGCGCGAAGACCCGCTTGGGGGCGGTGTAGCGGTGGACCTGCAGGATGTGGTCGAAGTACTCGCTCAGGCCCCGGGCGAAGAAGCGCAGCGCGCAGACAATGATCGCGTACTCGAACGGCGGCTCGCTGTTGGTGATCACTTCGGAGCGACTGTTGAACTCGCTCTTGGCCCGCTCCAGGCCGCGGTTGACCGACTTGAGCACGTGCTCGATGCTCAGGTGGTAGTGCACGTGCAGCTGGGGCGCGAAGCGGACCTCGACGTAGCGGACGCCCTCGTTCTGGTTGTCCACCGCGAACTCGTAGGCCACCCGCTCGAGGGCGGTCTCGCTCTGCATCACCGCGACGGTGTAGTTGAAGCCCTGGAGGTAGTCCACCAGGCTTTCGTATTTGTCCTTGAAGACCAACTCCTTCAAGCCCGCGGAGGTGTAGGACGGCAGCTCGATGTTGTATTCCTTGGCCAGCTCGATCAGCGTCTCGAGCCGAATCGAGCCGTCAAGGTGGACGTGGAGGTCGGTCTTCGGGATTTTTTCCAGCAGTTCTCGGGAGATCTCGGCCATGCTCTCACTCTTGGCGCGGCCATCGGGGCCGTCGGTTTACGTTAGGACGACGATAAGAGCTTGCCATTCTAACAGCAAGCGCTGGTCAAGCTACAATATCGACACTGGCCCGGGCGGTGACCGCGGCGTGCGCCTTGTCGAATTGTGGGTCATTGACAGCCTGGGGGACTCGTTGTTGGATGGATGGGGGCTACAGTCGTCCGAGGAGTCAGCAGCTTGGGGACCCGAGAGCATGACAAGAGTGGCGGGCGCTCTCCGCCGGCGCCGGATGTCGAGAGCACCGAGCGCTGGGTCAGCGGCAAGTCCGAGCAGCAGCTGCTCTCCGACCTGAAGGTCTACTCCGCCCGTCTGCAGGAAGATCCTCGCGGGACCCAGGACCGCTTGCGGGTGGCGGCGATCCAGCTGCGGCTAGGCCGCATCGAGGAAGCGCTGATTCACTACGAGGGGGTGCTGCGGGCCTATGTCGCCCAGGACCAGGTGCTCAGCGCCATCGCGCTCTGCAAGCGGATCCTGTCGATCTATCCGGATATTCCCCGGCTCCAGCGCATCCTCGCGGCGCTCTATGCCCGGGTGCCCCATCAGGAGAGCCCCGGACCCACGCCGGTGACGCCGATCGCCATGGACAAGGCGCCGATCGTGCTTCAGGACGAGGCTGCGGGAGGCGGCCAGGAGATGGTGGTCAACCGCCTCTTCTCCGGCTCGGCCCAGGGCCAGCGCAGCCACGATCTGCTCGACGACGACGATTTCCGGCCGACGATTCCCTACCTGCGGCCTGCCGCGGAAGAGGGCGAGGCGCCGATCCTGCTGACCCACAAGAAGAAGCCCTAGTCGCTATCGCCGGCGGATTCTCGCTACCGGACCGATGACCTCGAGCAAGCCGCCGTCCTTGGCGCTGAGCAGCATCAGCGGCGCGGCGCAGGTCACCTGTTGGCGGCCGATGGAGGCCAGGGGGTAGACCACCTCCGGCGCACCGCCCGAGGGTAGCTTGATCAGCGTCTTCCGGACGGCGTCGACGACGTAGCGTTGTCCTGCACGACAGCTCAGCTCGCGCAGGCTCGATAGCCCGGCCCCGTCGAAGCCGAGCTCGCGGGCGACGGTCTGCAGGAAGTGGCAGGTGGCGAGCAGCTCGGCCTCGCCCTTCTCGTCGGCGTCGCCGTGGGCGAACTGCCGCCTGAGCTGCTCGAAGCGGAGGAACGACTCGGCGTACTCCTGATGCAGCACGCGCTCGGCGGCCCGGGCCTTGAACCCCATGCTCGGGGAGGCCTCGGGCGAGCTGCCCTCGGCCCGGCTGGCGAGGGAGGTGAAGGTCCGCGCCAGCCGCTGGAAGGTGTGACGCTGGGCCTTCCACGACATCCGCCGGCCCGCCACCCGCAGCAGCTTCACCGGAGACGTCGTCAGCTCCACCGACCGGATCCGGTGGCCGACGCGGATGTCACGATCGAGGACCAGCATCCCCTCGGGGGGGTGGGCGTTGCCGTAGATGTTCTGGTAGATGTAGCGGCGGCCGCCCTGACCCGCCGGCGCCGAGAGCTGGATCATCGAGCCGCTGAGGGTCAGCGCCAGCGCGCCGCGCTTGGCGTGGCGAGCGACGCGGGCGCGCTCGCGGAAGCCGTCGGCTGCGGTGATTGTCTCGAAGGCGTGCAGCTGGGCGAGGTACTCCTCGGCCTTGATGTCGAGCACCTCGTAGTAGCTTGGCTCCTCGGAGACGCCGAGGATCGCGGCGAGGTGGGCCCGGGCCACCTGGTCGAGTTGCTTGTAGTGGTGCAGCGGGTCGGTGCGCTGGCCCTCGATGTCGATCCCCATCCCCACCAGGCAGTCCTCGAACGCCTTGCGGTGCCGCTCGAGCATCTCGAGCAGGTGCTGCCGCCGGTCCCCGGCCAGCTCGCGGCTACTGAGGGCGTAGACCACGGCGTCGAGGTTCTCGCGGAACCGCTGGAGCTGGCGCAGCAGCTCCTCTGTCTGGGGCGAGTCGGGTAGCTTGCGCCGCAGCGACTCGATCTGCAGCGGCAAGCGGAGGACCCACCCCTGTTTGCTGCTCAGGTGCATCCTGTCGTTATTCTAGCAGCGTTGGCGGAAAATCCGAACGCCGAGCTGTCCGGGCAATACGGGGTGGTTTTCGCTGGGAGGATCATCGACAATATCCACCGATTCGATGCCACGCCGCGCTAAGAAGATCGACGACCTCTTTCGG
>JAUVBO010000355.1 GCA_030591195.1 Pseudomonadota bacterium | reverse complement strand
GAGAGCACCACCGCCTCGCCTGGCGTGGCGAGCTCGCTCGCCAGGCGCACCGCGTCGGGCAGCGAGCCGGCGCGGTGCAGCGCCGCGGTCGCCTGGCGCTCGAGGGTCTCGGCGATCCGGTCGGCGGCGGCGCCGATCAGCACCACGTCGCGGCAGACCTGCTGCACCACCTCCAGCAGCGGGGCGTAGTCGCCGCCCTTGTCCTTGCCGCCGGCGATCAGCACCACCTTGCGCTCGAAGCCCGTCAGCGAGCCGACCACCGCGCCGACGTTGGTCGCCTTCGAGTCGTCGTAGTAGCGGACGCCGTGCCGCTCGCCAACCAGGACCATCCGGTGGGGCAGGCCGCGGTAGGCGCGGAGCCCCCGCGAGCAGCCGGCAGGGGTGGCCCCGGCGAGGCGCGCGGCCAGCAGCGCGGCCAGGGCGTTGAGCGCGTTGTGACGTCCGGCGAGGGCCAGCTCGGCCCGCCGATAGCGCTCCGCGTCCTGGTCCCTGGCGAGGCGGACCAACAGCCGGTCCCCGTCGAGCCAGGCTCCGACCGCCCGTTCGTCGCTGGGAGGCGTCGGGGCGAAGGTCAGCTGCCGGGCAGCCGAGCTTCGTGACAGCGCCACGCAGGCCTGCTGGGACGGCTCGCCGTTGACCACGACGAAGTCGGCCCGGGTCTGGCGCTCGAAGATCCGCGCCTTGGCCGCTAGGTACGCCTCGTAGGCGGGGTAGCGGTCGAGGTGGTCCTCGCTGAGGTTGAGCAGCACCGCCACGTGGGCGCGGAAGCGGGACACGGTCTCGAGCTGGAAGCTCGACAGCTCCACCACCGCCCGTCCAGCCGGCGAGTTCAGCGCCGCGTCACCGTCGGTCACCGCCTCGGCCAGCGGACGTCCGAGGTTGCCACCACAGAAGGTAGCGATGCCCGAGGCCTCGAGCATCGCGCCGGCGAGGGAGGTGGTGGTTGACTTGCCGTTGGTGCCGGTGATCGCGATCACCGGCGCGGCGACGAAGCGCGCCGCGAGCTCGATCTCGCCCACCACCGGCACGCCCGCCTGCCTCGCCGCCTCGAGCTCCGGGATCGGCGGCACGCCGGGGCTGAGGACGATCAGGTCCGCGCCGGTGAAGCTCTCGCCGCGGTGGCCGCCGAGCTCCCGGCGTACCCTGTCGGCCAGCGGCTCGAGATCCGCGGCCAGCGCCTCCTCGCGGCGGCTGTCGGTCACCGTGACCCGCGCGCCGTGGTCAAGGCAGAGCCGCGCCGCGGCGAGCCCCGAGCGCCCGAGCCCGACCACCAGTACCCGCCGCCCGCGCAGGTCGATGCCCCGCCCGGCCTTGACGGATTCCTGCCCCTGGCCCTCGATTCCCGGGCGCCTGTCGTCGTTCGACATCGGTCCTACCCTGCTGAGCTGTCTGCCGGCAAACACCGGCGGTCGCTACCGCGCCGAAGCAGCCGTCGTGCCGAGCGCGAGCGGGGGCGTCGGCCTGGTGGCTTCGTGTCACGCGCCAGGCAAGCTGGCAGGCGCCACGAAGCTCGATTGGGCCTCTGCCGCGAGCTCCTCAGGGCGCCGAGGAGTGCGGCGGCGTTGTTTGCCGTCGCGCCCGCAGGCGCGCGCGAGCCGAAGGAGGCATGGCGCGCAGCGCCTCGTTCGCTTCGGCGAGCGGAAGGGCACTCCGGCTGGTGCGTGCGACCCCCCACGAGATCAGCGTAGCTTGAGCGTGGCCAGCGCGAAGAGCGCGAGCATGATCGAGATGATCCAGAAGCGGACGATGACCTTCGGCTCGGCCCAGCCCTTGAGCTCGAAGTGGTGGTGGATCGGCGCCATCCGGAAGACGCGCTTGCCGGTGAGCTTGAACGACAGCACCTGGACCACCACCGAGACTGCCTCGAGGACGAAGACGCCGCCACAGATGGCCCAGACGAACTCGTTCTTGATCAGCACCGCGAGCATGCCGAGGCCACCGCCGAGGGAGAGCGAGCCGATGTCGCCCATGAAGACCGAGGCCGGGTAGGTGTTGTACCAGAGGAAGCCGATGCCGGAGCCGATCATCGACCCGCAGTAGACCGCCAGTTCCTCGGCGCCGTCGATGTGCGGGATGTTGAGGTAGCGGGCGAAGTTGAACTGCCGTTGCTTGTCGATGCCGAGCACCGTACCGGCGACGTACGAGAGCACCAGCAGGGTGCCGGCGCTGATGATCACCGGTCCGATCGCCAGGCCGTCGAGTCCGTCGGTGAGGTTGACCGCGTTGGAGCTGCCGACGACGACGAACAGGGAGAAGGCGAAGTAGACCGCGGGGTGGATCGAGATCGGGTGCCGCTCGAAGTGGACGAACGGCAGCGAGAGCCGGTGGCGGATCCTTCGCGGCCAGGCGGTGCCGTAGACGGCGAAGCCCACCGCCGCCCCGCCGATCAGGACCTGCCCGAGAATCTTCAACCTGCCGGGCAGTCCCTTGCTGTTCTTGAACCGCAGCTTGAGCGAGTCGTCGAGGAAGCCGATCGCCCCGTAGCCGACGGTCACCGCGAGGCAGAGCCAGACCAGCTGGTTCTTCAGGTCGCACCAGAGCAGGGTGGGGATGATCAGCGCCAGGAGGATCAGGCTCCCGCCCATGGTCGGCGTGCCGGCCTTGGCCTGGTGGCTCTCGGGGCCGTCCTCGCGGATCGTCTGGCCGATCTGTCGCGACTGCAGCTTGCGGATGAACCACGGGCCGAGCATGAAGCTGATCAGCATCGCGGTCAGCGTCGACGAGATCGTCCGCGTCGATGGGTAGCGCACCACGTTGAACCAGCCGATGTACCGACGCAGCGGATAGAGCAGGTGGAAGATCATCCGGACCTTGTTCCTTTTTCATCGAGCAGCTCGAGCAGCGCCTCGAGCCGTGCGCCGCGCGAGCCCTTGATCAGCAGCCAGCCTGGCTCGTCGCGCGGACCGCTGGCGAGCACCGCCTCCACCGCCTCCGCCGTGTCGTTGACTTCGAACACTCGCGCGCCCGTCATGCCCGCCGCTCGGGCGCCCGCGGCGATCGGCGTTGCCCCGGCGCCCACCGTCACCAGGGCGGCCAGCGGCAACCCGGCGGCATGGGCGCCGACCTCGCGGTGGTAGCGCGGGGCCTCGGGTCCCAGCTCGAGCATCTCGCCCAGCACCGCCACCGCTCGCTGGCCAGCGGCGAGCTCGACGATCGTGTCGAGCGCGGCGCGGTTGGCCCGGGGGTTGGCGTTGTAGCAGTCGTCGAGCACGGTCCAGCCGGCGACCCGACGCAGCGCCGACCGGTGGCCGAGCCGCGCGGAGAGCGGCTCGGCGAGGGCCCCGGCGATCGCGCCAGGGGACAGGCCGAGGCAGTGGCCCACCGCCGCCGCGGCCGCGGCGTTGCGGGCGTTGTACCGACCGACCAGCGGTAGTTGGACCTGCTGGTCGGTGCCGGCGACTCGCAGCTCCAGCTCGAGGCGCTCGCCGCGGGGAACCACCGAGAGGATGCGGATATCGTCCCCCTCGGCCTCGCCGAAGCGCAGCCGGCGGCCTGCCGGCAGGTGTGCCGCGTGGGGTTCAAGGTGTGGCTCGTCCGACGGCAGCACCGCCCAGTGGCGGTCGTGGTCAGGATCGAGGGCCTCGAGCAGCTCGCCCTTGGCTCGTGCGATCGCCTCGAGGCTGCCGAGGGCCTCGAGATGCACCGGAGCGACGTTGGTCACCAGGCCGATGTCGGGCCGGGCGATGGCGGCGAGCCGGGCGATCTCACCCGGCGCGTTCATCCCCATCTCGGTGACCAGCACCCGGGTCTGCTCGGGCATCGCGAGCAGGGTCAGCGGCAGGCCGATCTCGTTGTTGAAGTTGCCCTGGGTGCAGTGGGTCGACCCGAGCTCGCGGCAGACACCCGCGGTGAGCTCCTTGGTCGTCGTCTTGCCCATCGATCCGGTGATCGCGACGACCGTCGGATTCACCGCCTCGCGCCAGGCGCGGGCGATGGCGCCGAGGGCCGCTCGGGTGTCGTCGACTCGCAAGACCGCCGGCGCCCGCTGGTGCGCCACCTCGCGCGCCACCACCAGCAGCGAGGCGCCAGCGTCGACGGCAGCCTGGCAGTAGTCGTGGCCATCGAAGCGGTCGCCGGCGATGGCGATGAAGGCGTCGCCCGGGCGCACCGCCCGGCTGTCGATCGACACCCCGTTGAAGGAGGTGGTGAGGGACACGCCGTCAAGCGTGCCGCCGGTAGCCTGCAGCGCGGCCTCGAGGGTCATCCGCACCGGGCTAGCTCCTCGAGCGCTGCCCGCGCTTCCTCGCGATCGTCGAAGTGGGTCCGCTGCTCGCCGAGGATCTGGTAGTCCTCGTGGCCCTTGCCCGCGATCAACACCACGTCGTCAGCGCTCGCTGCGGTGATCGCCAGGTGGATCGCGCGGCGCCGATCGAGCTCTACCGCGAAGCCCCGCGCGGCCGCGGGTAACCGGGCCAGCGGCAGCTCCTCGAGCGCCGCTTGGGACAGGCCGGGCAGGATCGCCTCGATGATCCTCTCCGGCGCTTCGCCGCGCGGGTTGTCCGAGGTGACCACGGCCAGGTCGGCGCCGCGGCCCACCGCCTCGCCCATCAGCGGGCGCTTGCCCCGATCCCGGTCGCCGCCACAGCCGAAGACCGCGATCAGCCGCCCGCGGCAGAGCGGCCGCAGCACGCCGAGGGCGCGGACCAGGGCGTCGGGCGTGTGGGCGTAGTCGACCAGCACCGTTGGCTGGCCGCTGCCCACGCGCTCGAGTCGGCCGGGCACCGGCGGCTGGCGGGCGATGCCGCGGGCGACCGTCGACAGCGGCACGCCCACGGCGTGGCAGCAGGCCGCAGCGAGCAGCAGGTTGTCGGCGTTGAACGCGCCGAGCAGGGGCGAGCTGAAGGAGACCGATTCGTCGCCGATCCGTAGCTCCCCGCGCAGGCCCCCCAGGTCGCTCTCGAGTGCCTCGAGGGTCGCCTCGGCCCCCGCGGCGCCGAGGCGAGAGCAGCGCAGCAGCTGCAGGTCGCCACGGGCGGCGACGGTCTCGAGCACTTGCTCGGAACCGTCGCCGTCGAGGTTGACCACCGCGGTG
>JAUVBO010000850.1 GCA_030591195.1 Pseudomonadota bacterium | reverse complement strand
CCCCACTGGCGCGCGGCTGCTCACGGTGCGGGTCAGCTGGTTGCTCGCTTCGTCCACCAGCGGCGCCGCCGGCGGGGCGGCCTATCGGACCACCGCGGTGCTGATGTCCGTCCAGAGGTCGCAATGAGAGGCGCAGCGCAACAGAGGCGTGGCCAGGACGGGCTGACGCTGATCGAGCTGATGGTCTCGGCTTTGCTCGCGTCGCTGCTGATCGGCGGGCTGTTCTTCATGATGTCGGGCCAGCAGATCACCTACTCCGACCAGATCAACAAGACCGTCGCCCAGCAGAACCTCTGGGGCACGATGAGCTACGTGCAGCGCTGGATCCGCAGCGCGGGCTACGGCCTCGGATCCTGTCCGGCCTTCAACGGCTCGGAGGTGGGTCGGGTCCACATGCGGCGCACCGACACGAGCTCGATGGCCTCGCCGCTGGTGGCGATCGAGGTCTTCAACAACTGCAACCTGTATACGACCACGCCGGCTGGCTGCGCCGCGAACACCGACCCGGACGTGCCAGGCGTCGACTCGTTCAAGGTCACCCGGGTTCACCCGAGCGCGATGGCCACCTCGAGCCTGCCGAGCGTGATCATGAAGGCGACGATGCTGAGCAACGCCGCTCCGATCGAGCTCCCGACCAGCGCCGACTTTCCCCCGCGGTTCGAGGCGACAGGTGCCGGTGGTTCCCCCGAGCTCGTGGTGCTCTGGGATCCGTCATCCGGACCGTGCATCGTGCTCGAGGTGACCGGTGTCTCGGCTCCGCCGGACGTCGAGCTGGCCCACGCTGCCAAGGACCCCTACAACGGCGGCGACTGGTGGCTCGCCGCGCCGATGTCGAAGTCGACCGGCTTCGGTGTCGCGACGCGGGTGACCCGCCTCGCGCCGCTGAGCTACCCGCGGATCTTCGCCATCGACCAGGTCAACCGGCGGCTGATGACCTGGCAGACGATGGCCGCTGATCCGAAGTCCGACATGGACAACGGCACCCTCGAGGTGGTCGCCGAGCAGATCGAGGACATGCAGCTGACCACGGGCTGCGACAGCCTTGGCGGCGGCAATGGCACGCTCGACGAGGGCACCACCGGCGGTGGGCGGCAGAGCGACGAGTGGGCCTACAACGTCGCCGGAGACACCCCCCCGAGCTGCGGAGAGAAGCCGATCGGCGCGGTGCGGGTGACGCTGATCTCCCGCTCGGACTCCGAGGTCGTCGGCGGCACCGCCACCGGCGCGCGGCCGGCGACCGAGGACCGGCCGGCAGGGGCCGTCGATCGCTTCTCGCGCTCGGTGCTGACCTCGACGATCAAGACGATCAACCTGCGGGTGCAGTGATGACGACGACGACGAACATCGGACGATCAAGCGAGCCGCGCACAAGCGAGCCGCGCATCCGCGGGGCGCGACGACCCACTCGAAGGCACCAGCGTGGCTCGGTGCTGGTGCTGACGCTGCTGGTGTGCATGATCCTGCTTGGCCTCGGGCTGAGCGCGATGTGGCTCTCCTCCGAGAGCGGCAAGGTCTCGGCCAACGTCACCCTCCGCGCCGAGGCGTACTACGCTGCCCAGTCGGCCCTGGAGCGCGCCCGCGGCATCCTCCTCGCGGCCACCAGCTGGGATCCGATGCTCGCTGGTTGTCCGGGCGGCACCTGGAACGCCAGCACGCACGTCGAAGAGCTCGGGAGCGGCGCTGGCAGGGGGCGGGTGCTCTGCGCCGGCACCGTGCCCCTCTACCAGGTCAAGCTGTTCGACAAGCAAGTCGGCGTACCGAGCGTGTCGAGCGGGCAGGTCGGAACGCTCAACACCGTCCAGTACACCATCTGGATCCGTAATGACGACGAGGAGGGCGGCGCTGGCAACCTCACGGACGCCAACACGCGGGTGATCGTCCGTGCCGAGGGCGTTGGTCGCGGCAACCTCGGGTTTGTCGCGCTGGAGCAGATCGTTGGCCGGGGCGCTGGCTCAGTCCTCAAGGAGGCGGCCTACAGCCAGGCGGGGATGGGGCCGACGGGCGCCAACTCGGGCAAGGCCCAACTGACGAACTAGCGTCGATGATGCGAAGGGGATCTCGATGAGTCACAGGTATATGTCGCTGGCTGTCTTCCTCGCGCTTGCCGGGGTGCTCTCGCCGCCCGGGGCCGAGGCCCGGATCAACCCGCTGAACGTGATGACCGCCGGGGTCCGAAACCCGCGGGCCGAGGTGATCATCGTGCTCGACGACTCGAACTCGGTCGCCGCGCCGAGCGGCGCGGGCTGTTACGGAAGGGCTGCCGACACGACCAACGGCAACATGCACCAGTGCGGCGACGGCATGTGCACCAGCGACGAGCTCTGGAACCCGTCCAGTTGTCCGGAGGACTGCGACAAGCCCGATGGGCTCGATCCGGGCTTTGCCTCACCCAACTGCAGCCAGACCGGCAAGGGCAACAGCCGGCTGGTGATGCTCAAGCGGACTATGCGTCAGGTGATGCCCGAGTTTCGCGCCGCGGCGACGTTTTCGCTGATCACCTACAGCTACCACTCGGGCTACTTCACATACAACGGCGCGGCCGCGACGCCGTCGAAGTGGGTGGCGATCTTTCTCGCCGAGGAGGAGCTGCGCTACGGCGGCTGGACCAGGGCGGGCAGCCCCTGGGACACGACCAACGACGAGCCCAAGACCACCTTCGCGGTCAACGGCGTGACCTACAAGCTCCTCGATGACGCGGCGGATGACGACGCGGCGGACGACCTGACCGTCGGCACCGGGTTCAACAGCTTGTACCGGCGCGTCGATGACGGCGGCGACCCCCACTTCCAGCGGATGGACTGGGGAGGCCTGCAGGTCAGCGACGGGACCTACACCTGGACCTACGAGGGCAGCTACTACGCGTTCATGCAGCACGCGCAGACCGCGACGACGATCATCCGCAATCCGGACACCTATGGCACCGACGCCTACATGGGTCCGCAGTTCGTCGAGAGCGGCACGACCTACGTGTTTCACAAGTACTACGCCGGCAACCCGGCTAACCCCTACAGCGAGGCGGCCGACCCGAT
>JAUVBO010000513.1 GCA_030591195.1 Pseudomonadota bacterium | reverse complement strand
CGCTCGTTGACAAAAACGTTTAAAACGAGAATTGGTTGTGTCTGGCGATACGAGGACCGATGAGTTGTGGCCCGGCCGGTGGATCCCAGGGGAGCTGCCGGGCAGATGGTGGATCCAGCCTGGATCCACCATCCGCGCAGGACGGATCGCGTGGTGCCTTGACACGCCAGGACAAACGTTGTTATCGAAGGCAGTCTTTTTGATGGAGTTCTAGCGTGAAGCGGACATATCAACCGCATAATAAGCGGCGTCGTAGAGTTCATGGTTTCCGGGCGCGGATGAAAACCCGCGGCGGCCGTCGGTTGATCAACCGTCGGCGGCGCAGGGGTCGGGCGCGTCTGGCTGTCAGCATATCGAAGAAGTAGCGAGCAGCTCGCGTTCGGTGTCACCGACGACGACTGTGCCTTCATCGCCTGGCAACCAGCGTCTGCCCAAGTCCGTTCGGCTAAGGAAGCGTCGCGAGTACCTCGCCGTTCAGAACCACGGCAGGAAGTATCACCTCAGGCACCTGTTGGTGGTTGTCCTGCCGGGCAAGAGCCGGTTCGGCATTACGGTCAGCGGTAAGGTTGGCAACGCGGTCAAGCGCAATCGCGTCAAGCGGTTGCTGCGCGAGGTGATCCGGCGCGTGCGCCAGCAGCTGCCGCAAGGGTACGACATCGTCTTCATCGCCAAGAAGAACGCGGTGGAGGCGACCTTGGCTGCTCTGAGGCAGGAGGTGGACGAGTTGGGGCGGCGGCTGTCGCGAAGGTGACGGCGCGAGCAGAAACGTTGGAAGGACGACGAGCGGGAAGTGGACCGAATGACGCGCTCGAGCAGCGAACAGTGTTGTGACTGTCAGCCGGCTTGCCCGTCAGCGGGACGGATTCGCCGAGCGATGGTCGGGCTGTTGCTGCTGTTGATCGCGGGCTACCAGCGGTTGATCTCGCCATTGCTCGGACCGGGCTGCCGGTTCAGCCCGAGCTGCTCGGAGTACGCGGCGCAGAGCCTACGCAAGGACGGGGTGGTCAAGGGTCTGGCCAAGACCACCTGGCGATTGCTGCGCTGTCACCCGTTCTGTCGCGGTGGGTATGACCCACCGTAGAACTCGGCGCTGTCGGTTCACCGTTCTTTGGGTGGCGGCAGCTGAGGATAAGCCGCGATGAGCAGCACCAAGCGCGTTGTGCTGACGGTTGCCATCTGCACTGGGCTGCTGATCGTTTGGCAGTTTCTGTTCGGGCCCACGCCCGAGCAGCGCCAACGGATGCTCGACCAGCAGGCCAAGCAGCAACAGCAACAGCAACAGCAGCAGCAGGCGGGCACGGAGAAGGCGCGGGCCCCCGAGGCCAAGGCGGGCGGCGGGGGGGCGCCGGGATCTCAGTCGACGTCGAAGCCGACGATCAAGCAGGGCGGTGACCCCTCGCTCGGGCCGCTGATCGCCGACCCCGAAGGGGTCAAGACCACCCTGCCCTTCAAGGAAGCGACGGCGTCCTTCAGCAACCGCGGGGCGACCCTGCGCCACTGGGTGCTCAAGCACCCACGCTACAAGGAGATCAAGGAAGGCAAGCTCCAGCAGGTGGACCTGGTGCAGGCCCCGGCGAAGAAGGGTCCGTGGCAGCTGCTGACCACCTTCCCCGACTCGGACTTCCGACTGCCCGCCGACGCCGCGTTCAAGCTGGTCAAGCGCGACGAGCGCCAGGTGCGCTACGAGTGGCAGTCGCAGAAGGTGCGGGTGTCGAAGCACTACCTCTTGGACAGGACGCGGCCGGTGATCTGGATGACGCTGCAGGTGCGCAACCTGACCGACCGGGCGCTCAAGCAGCGGCTGCGGGTCTCGGTGTTCAGCCACCAGGACGAGGGCCAAAAGCCCGGCTTGGCCAACCCGTATCCACGGATGGCCACTGGGCTCTGCTTCGTCAACGGCGAGCTGCACCGGCGCAGCCTCGGCGCGATCACGGGTGAGCAGTCGGGCTGCGCGGCGGGAAGCTGCGGGATGGGCGACGGGCCGGTGGCCCAGGTTGGAGACGTGTCCTGGGTCGCGGCTGACGACCGCTACTTCCTCACCGCCGTGGTGCCGCTGGGCAGCGAGGAGCAGGAGCGGCGCTGCGAGGTCAACAAGCGCGAGGGAGGACGCCTGGTCGAGACCTCGCTGCTCTTCTCCGAGGGCAACATCGCCGCCGGGGCGGTGATCAGCCACAGGTTTGCGGTCTACGTCGGGGCCAAGGACATCAACCAGCTCGACGCGGTCAAGACCAAGGGCGGCATCCCAGCTCAGCTCGACCAGTCGGTGGAGTTCGGCTGGTTCGCCGTGCTCTGTCGGCCGATGATCGCGTTGCTGAAGTTCTTCCATGAGATCTTCGGCAACTGGGGTCTGGCGATCATCCTGCTGACCCTGGTGATCAAGCTGCTGACCCTCTATCCGACCCAGAAGAGCATGCGGTCGATGAAGAACCTGCAGCTGGTCAAGCCGAAGATGGACGAGCTGCGCAAGAAGTACGGCCACGACAAGCAGCGGCTGAACCAGGAGATGATGCAGCTCTACCGGGTGCACAAGATCAACCCGTTCGGCGGCTGCCTACCGATGCTGCTGCAGATGCCGATCTGGTTCGCTCTCTACCGCACGCTGGGCAACGCGGTGGAGCTCTACCGGTCGCCGTTCTTCGGCTGGATCACCGACCTGACAGCCCCCGATCCCTACTACGTGTTGCCGATCCTGATGGGCCTGGCGATGTATGGGCAGCAGGCGATCACGCCTCAGCCGCTCGAGGGAACCCAGGCGAAGATGATGAAGTACTTCATGCCCGGGATGTTCACGGTGATGATGTTGTGGCTTCCGGCGGGGCTGACGTTGTACATTTTCGTCAACACGGTGCTGACGATGCTTCACCAGTTCCACATGAACCGCACCGACCCCAGCCGCAAGGGCGGAGGCTTGAAGACCGACGCCCAGCGTGCGGCAGAGGGGAAGGCGAAGGTCGCCGAGATTCGTGCGACCGCCGCGACCGGCGGCGGCGACCAAGGCCAGGCTGACGTCGAGGGCTCCGAGGGCCAAAGCCCCCGCGGGCCGAAACGGAAGAAAAAGCGGCGCAAGAGCAAGAAGTGACAGGAAGTGCTCGATGAACGAAGAAGCCGTCTCGAGAGACAAGAGGGCGCCAGGCCGAGCGGGCGGGCGGCGGAGCCGCGACGAGCGTCGGTTCGACGCCGAGCTGCTCGCTGAGGTTGCCGGCCAGGCCAAGGGGGTGCTGCAGCGGTTGCTCGACCGGATGGGGGTCGAGGCGTCGGCCGAGGCGTCTAGCGAGCAGCAGCAGGTGGTGCTCAACATCGTCGGACAGGACGCCGAGACGCTGGTCGGCAAGCGGGGGCAGGTGCTCGACGCGATCCAGCTGATCGTCGGCAAGATCGTCAACCGCGACCTCGGCGAGGGCGTGCCGTTGATGGTCGACGCCGAGGGCTACCGCGAGCGTCGGGCCGAGTCGCTGGTTAAGCTCGCGGAGCGGTTGAGGGAGGAGGCGCTGAGCAGCGGCCGGATCGTCGCGCTTAACCCGATGAGCCCGCGAGACCGGCGGATCATTCACATGACGCTCCGGGACAGCCCGGACGTCTCGACGCGTAGCGAGGGCGAGGGGATCGATCGGCGGCTGCTGATCGTCCCCGAGCGCCAGTAGCCGCAGCCCGAGGCTGCGGCGCCAACGCCCCGGCGACCGCAGCCGGTAACACGTCCGTTGCTTAGCGCTCACGATACGACGATCTGTGCGATCGCAACCGCTCGCGGCGAAGGAGCGCTTGGGGTGGTGCGGCTCAGCGGTGGCGAGGCCGTGGCGCTGCTCGAGCGCGCGCGCGGCGGCAAGGCGGCCAGGCGGGCGAGGGCTAGGCCGGCGTTCGAGGACCGGCGGGTCTACCTGATCAAGCTGCGCGAGCCCCGGACGGGCGAGGTGATCGACGAGGTGCTGGCGACGGTGATGCGCGGGCCGGGTTCCTACACGGGGGAGGACGTGGTGGAGGTCAGCGGGCACGGCGGGCGACTCAATCTCGAGCGCGTGCTCGGGCTGTTCCTGGAGCTGGGCGCGCGGCTGGCCGCGGCGGGTGAGTTCACCCGGCGGGCCTACGTCAACGGGCGGCTCGACCTGACGCAGGCCGAGGCGGTAGGGGCGGTGATCGCCGCGCGCAGCGAGCGCGCCCTGCGCAACGCCCAGGCGCTGCTCGGCGGCGAGCTCGGG
>JAUVBO010001009.1 GCA_030591195.1 Pseudomonadota bacterium | reverse complement strand
GACGGATCGGCGGTATTCTCTTGCCACGAGCCCCCCTGGGCGCAGGCGCGCTTGGAAATGTGAGACACAGATGTCCCATTTGGTCCATTGTGGGGCCCCTGGAGTTCGTGCTGACGGGGGAGGACAAGATAAGCAGCGGAAATTCATGCCATATTCATAATTGGCGCGTATGTTGCTTAGGGGCGCGGCGCGAGCTGAGGAAGGACCGACGATGCAGAAACAGGATCCATCCCAAGAGGAGCGGCTGCCGAGCGTCGACCTGATCAAGGTGGCCGCGGAGGCCGAGCTCCCCACCTGGGCCAAGCGCGAGGTCCTCGCCCGCTTCTTTCACGAGACGATGAAACCCTGGCACGACACCCTCGAGGACGTCGACCGGGCCCTCGACTACGCCCGCGGCGACCAGCCGGGAACCGGCGGCTTCGTGGTGCTGGCCCAGAGCGGCGGCGAGCTGGTCGGGGCGCTGACGATGCTCGACACGGGCATGGGCGGCTACGTGCCCAAGCACCTGCTGCTCTTTGTCTCCGTCGCGCCGGAGCTGCGCGGCCGGAGCGTCGGGCGACAGATCGTCGAGCGGGCGATCGCCGAGTGCGACGGCCAGGTCAAGCTTCACGTCGAGTACGACAACCCCGCCAAGCGCCTCTACGAGCGCATCGGCTTCACCACCAAGTACGCCGAGATGAGGTACGTTCGATCATGACTCGCGTCACCATCGACATGAGGGCCCTGCAGCACAACATCGAGGTCGTCGACGGCTGGCTGACGGCCCACGGCGCCAGCTGGACCCTGGTCACCAAGGCCTTCTGCGGCAACCGTGATGTCCTCAGCGCCCTGCAGCACATCGGCGTGCGCTCGATGGCCGACTCGCGCCTGGAGAACCTCCGGGCGGTGGAGCGGCTGAGCGACGACCTCGAGACCTGGTACCTGCGCCCGCCACACCTCGGCGGCGCGGAGGAGATCGTCGAGCTCGCCGACGTCAGCCTCAACAGTGAGCTCGGGACGATCGCCGCGCTCGACCGCGCAGCCGGCAAGCGGGGCTACATCCACCGGGTGATCGTGATGTTCGAGCTCGGCGACCTGCGCGAGGGGATCCTCCCCGGATCGCTGCTCGACTTCTTCGAGCGGGTCTACCGCCTCGAGCACATCGAGGTCCTCGGCCTCGGCGCCAACCTCGGCTGCCTCTCGGGCACCGTGCCGAGCATCGAGCAGCTGAGCCACCTCAGCATCTACCGCGAGCTGATCCAGCTCAAGTTCCAGCGCAAGCTTCGCCTGATCTCCGCCGGCTCGAGCGCCGTGCTGCCGTTGCTGCGCGAGGGGCGTGTGCCGCAGGACATCGATCACTTCCGCATCGGCGAGGCGGTCTTCCTCGGCACCGACCTGATCAACGGCGGGGTGATCGAGGGGCTGCGCGACGACGCGGTGACGCTCGAGGCCGAGGTGATCGAGATCAAGGAGAAGAGCCTGCTGCCGGTGGGCGAGACGGCCGACGTCAGCCCGTTCGCGGCGATCGACAGCGATGGCGGCAGCAGCCACGAGCCCGGACAGCGCGGCTACCGGGCGCTGGTCGACGTCGGCCAGATCGACACCGCCGTCGAAGGCCTGACGCCGCTCGATCCCGACTTCGAGATCGCCGGCGCCAGCAGCGACATCACCGTGGTCAACGTCGGGCCCGAGCCGAACGGTCTGCGCCTCGGCGACACGATCCGCTTCCGGCCGAGCTACTCGGCGATGGTCCGGCTGATGGCCGGCCGCTACGTCTGCAAGCGGGTGGTGCCCTCCCGCGACGCGATTGATGACGCGCACATCGAGCCCGAGTCGCTCGCGCCGGTGGTCAACCCGGAGGACGGCGGTCGTCAGCGGGGAGATACCCGGGAGGTCCAGCTCCTCTCGTAGCGGAGGCACCGACGAACGAGGGCGCTGATGGATCCGTTGCTCACAGGGACCGTCGCGGTCTACCTCTGCTTCACGGTCGCCCTCGGCGTCTGGGCCTCACGGCGGGTCAAGAGCAGTGACGACTTCCTGCTCGCTGGCCGCGCCGTGCCCTGGTGGCAGCTGTTCTGCACGATGGGCGCGACGGTGGTCGGTGGCGGCTTCTCGGTCGGCGCCGTGGGCAAGACCTACGAGCTCGGCGTGCTGATGCTGATCGCCTCGACCGGCGGCTACCTGCAGTTCATCTTCGCCGGGCTGGTGGTGGCGCCGAGGTTCCGCCAGGCCCGGCTCTACACCGTCGCCGGCTACTTCGCCCACCGCTTCGGTCCCGGGCCCCGGGTCGCTGCGCTGGTGCTCTCGTTGCTCTTTTCGGTCTTCGTCATCGCCGCCCAGATGGCGGCGATCGGCAACGTCACCGCCGCGATCCTGCCCGACGTCGCGGGGGGCTCGGGCAGCCTGCTCAAGTGGGCGGTAGTGGTCGGCGGGCTGCTGGTGGTGATCTACAGCACCGCCGGCGGGCTCCACGCGGTGATCCTCACCGACCTGTTCCAGTTCGTGATCCTGCTGCTCGGCTTCGCG
>JAUVBO010000034.1 GCA_030591195.1 Pseudomonadota bacterium | reverse complement strand
TCGGCCTCGCCCTCGGCCTCGCCCTCGGCCTCGCGCGCCGGACGCTGTTCGCTCTCCGGCAGGGGCACCACGGCTGGGCGCGAGGTCCTAGCCTTGGCCAGCCCCCCCTCGTCAGTGACTCTCTGGGACAGCACCGGGCCGAGGCCGCCGAAGCCCGCGCGAACCCCGAGGCGCTCGGCGGGGATCTCCGGGTCGGTTCGCTGGCCCGCGAGGGCCGCGCCAGCGTCGAACCGCTCGGCGTGCTGCTGCATCGCCGCCAGGTTAGGCGCCTCGACCTGGGTCACCGAGGAGTCGACACCAACGATCCCCACCGGCGTGTAGCTCTCGGTGACGCGCCCTTCGGCAGCGGTGTCGTGAATCCCCGTGATCACATCGACCAGCGGCGCCCGCTTGCCCAGGCCCGGCTCGGTGGCGGGCGCCTTGAGGACGCTGGGCCCGCGGTCACCGGCCCCGTCACCCAGGTCAGCAGCGTCGAGCTCGTGCCGCAGCTCGGCCAGCACCGCCGCCGAGGGTTGCTCTGGGTTGGTCTTGTCGTCGAACAGCGGCGGGGCCAGGTCAGGTTCGTCCTCCTCCCTGACCCCCTCCCGGAGCGACGCGAGGGGAGCGATGGTGAAGCGCGCGGCCTCGCCCCGCGTCGGCCGGGGCCGACCGAAGAGCCGCTTGAGCAACGAGGCGATCTCGCTCGCACCGACCCGGGCGCTACAGGCGTTGAAACGGTGGGCCTTGAGCGCCGCGCTCAGCTCGCCGGCGCTCTGGTAGCGGCCCTCCACCGGGGCCAGCGCGCCCAGCAGGATCCGCTCGAGCTCCGTGGAGATCGAGGGCTCGATCGCCGAGGGGCGCGGAATCTGGCCCAAGCGCACCGCGCTGAGCATCTCGATGTCGGTCTCGGCCAGGAAGACCCGCCGGCCGAGCACCAGCTCGAAGAGCACCGCGCCGACCGAGAAGACATCGCTGCGATGATCGATCCGCTGGGCGCGCGCCTGCTCGGGCGACATGTAGGCCAGCTTGCCCTTGAGCGATCCAACGAGCGAGACATCGCGCCCGAACCGCGCCACGCCGAAGTCGGTCAGCTTCACCTCCCCCTCGTCGGAGATCAGCACGTTCGAGGGCGACACGTCGCGGTGTATCAGCTTGAGCGAGCGCCCCTCGCCGTCGGTCAGCCGGTGGGCGTGCTCGAGCGCGTCGCAGATCTCCGAGGTGAGATAGAGCACCGCGTCGAGGCCGAGGGGGATCTCGCGCTTGTTCGAGCGATGCATCACCGCCGCGAGGTCCTGGCCCTCGACGTACTCCATCACGATGAAGTACTCGCCCTCGTGGTGACCGAGGTCGAGGATCTGGACGATGTTCGGGTGGGTCAGCCGCGCGGTGATCTTCGCCTCGCGGATCAGCATCTCGACGAATCGCCGATCCTGGCTGAAGCGCGGATGCACCCGCTTGATCACCACCGGGCGCTCGAAGCCCTCGACGCCCCGAGCCACCCCGCGGTAGATCTCGGCCATCCCACCTACGGCGATGCGCTCGACTACCCGGTACTGTCCGTACATTCGCTCCCACGAATTGTAACCCGGGGCGGGACTCTGCACTACTTCAGCGACCCCGCAGGGATTCGGGCGGCGACGCGCCGCCCAAATCCCCGCGACCGCCGCTAGCGCTTTGGCCTTGCCTTCCGCGCCAGCGTCGTCGGACCGGTCAGGGTCAGGTAGGGCTTCAGCCGCCGGTAAGTCCGTCGGCCGATGCCACGCACCCGTACCAGCTCGTGGGTCGCCTTGAACTTCCGCTTCGCGCGGTAGGCGACGATCCGCCTCGCCTTGGCCGCGCCGATGCCAGGCAGCAATCCCAGCTGCGCGGGCGAGGCGGTGTTGATGTTGACCACGCCCTCGGCACCGGACGACGGCCCTGTCTTGCCGGCCTCGGCGATGGGGGTGAGCATGGCGGTGGCCAGCAGGGCGGCACAGCCAACCCATCGGCGCCAGACAGCTTGGTTGCTCAGACGTTCGACTCGATACATTTCTCCTCCTTTTCTCGCAGCCTATCCGCGGCCGCAGCCGGTAGCAGAGCAAGGCAGGTGCCAGCCTGCCCGACCGCGGACGCAGCCCCGCACCTGTCTGTTTTCAATAACGCTTTCGCCTTCCGCCTGCCTCCATCGATGCAGCCCATCGGGGCCACACGCCGGTCACCGGACGGCCTCCGGCCGGTTGCCGGATCCGGCGAGCGACAGATGGGGTTGAAAGGGGGCCGTCGTCAGGCCAAGCTGGCCCTCCCAACATGACCAACCTCAGACGCACCGCTCTTTATCTGGTCGGCCTCGCCGGCGCCGGGTACGTCTTCTTCCTCACGCTGTCCGACTCCTCGACGCCCAACCTCCGGGCGCCGGCCCCCGCTGGCGACACCGGCGCCGACCGGTCGACCCGTCCGAATCCAGCCCGGCGACACCTCTGGCGACCAGCCAGCGCGGGGCCGCAGGGACCGTTGCTCAGGGTGAGCGGCTCGGTGCGTGAAGGTGACACGGGCGCCGGGGTTGCGGGCGCCAGGGTCGTGCTGACCGCCGAGGTTGGGGAGGCGAGCGCCACGGCCGACGCCAAGGGCCGCTTCGAGCTGCGGCTGCTGCCCGGGCGCTACCGCCCGGTGGTCAGCGCCGAGCGATACTTCGCCCCGGCGGCCACCCCCGAGATCCTGCTCGAAGAGACCGCGGGCTCCGACCGGACCGCGCGGATCGACTTCGTCCTCTTCCGGGCAGCCCGCGTCGCCGGGTGGGTGGTCGATGCCCACGCCCGCCCGCTGGCCGGCGCGACGGTGGCCCTGCACCGCGTCGCCAGGCAGCGACACGCCGTTCGGACCCTCGAGCGTGGGCCGGGGACCAAGACCCACCGGGCCAAGAAGAGCGACGCGCGCGGGCGCTTCAGCATCGAGGTGCCTCCGGCCGAGGTGGTGCTGCGCGCGACCCACCCGAAGCTCGGGGTGGCGCTCTCTCGGCCGGTGTACCTCCGGCCGGGCGCTGACGTCACCGGCATCGAGATCGCCCTCGGCGGCGGTCTCTCTCTCGCCGGGCAGGTGATCGGACCGGAACGCCGACGCGTCGGCGCTAGCGCCCGGGTCTACCTCTCGGACGAGCACGGCACTCGCGTGCTGCCCTGCGATGAGGAGGGGCGCTTCTCCACCGCCAACCTCACCGCCGGCAGGAAGCTGCTACAGGCGATGGCCTCGGGCTTCTCCCCCTCTCGGGTCACCGGGGTGATCGTCCGCCCCGGCGCGAGCGACAAGGTGATCATCACCCTCGGCGCCAAGCGCCTGGTGGCCGGCCAGGTGGTCGACGCCGGCGGCCAGCCGGTGACGGGCGCGGCGGTCAATGTCCGGCCGGGGTCACCCGGTCGACGACCGACCTACCTGCTGGCGACGCTGTCAGCCACCACCGACAGCCTCGGCCGCTTCGAGCTCCACGGCGTGCCCGACGTGCCGCTGGAGGTCAGCGCCAAGGGCGCCGGAAACACCCACGCCTCGCGCGCCGGCGTCGCGCCCGGCACCCGC
This sequence comes from Pseudomonadota bacterium, assembly GCA_030591195.1. The sequence goes on along the minus strand of JAUVBO010000034.1, from coordinate 7,345 downwards.
GACCTGCGGCTGCAGCTCCAGGCCACCGGCGGGATCACCGGGCGCGTCAGCGACGGCGCCACCGGCAGGCCGATCGGGACCTTCACCGTCTTCGCTCGTGCCCCGGGAGCCAGTCGCACCACGCGCGTGGTCTCGCCGAGCGGGCGTTACCACCTGCGTGACCTGATCGCCGGCCGCTACCGGCTGACCGGCGCGGCGAGCCGCTACGGGCCGTCGGTGCGGCCACGGGTCGACGTGGTGGCCGGTAGCGACGTGGCTGCCCATCTGGTCCTCAACGCGTCGGGGCGAGTCTCGGGCGTGGTGGTCGACGATCGCGGGACGCCGGTGCCCGGAGCCAGGGTGAAGCTGGAGACCGGCTGGGCCGGCGAGGAGGTGACCACCGGCGCCACCGGCAGCTTCACCCTCGATGACGTGGCCCGGGGACGGCGCTCACTGACCGTATCTCACCCGGGCCATGACACGCGCATCCTGCCGGCGGTCTCGGTCTTCGCCGCGCAGACCGCCGTCGTCCGCGTCGAGCTGACCAGCCGCGCCGGCAAGGGCGCAGGCCTGCGCCTGACCGGCATCGGCGCGGTGCTCGCCGAGCGCTCGGAGATCCTGACCGTGGTCAAGGTCCTGCCCCGCTCGCCGGCGCTGGTCGCCGGGCTTCGCGCCGGAGACAGGATCAAGCGCATCGACGGCCGCGAGAGCCGCAGGCTCGGCTTCGGCGACGCGATCGAGGCGATCCGTGGGCTGGCCGGGACACCGGTGCGGCTGCGGATCAAGCGCCACGACCAGAGCTTCCAGCTCGACATCGTCCGCGAAGAGGTCAGCGTACCGAAGGACTGACGGGCCGAGGAGAGTCAAAATGGGCAAGAAGATCGTACTCGCCTACAGCGGCGGACTAGACACCTCCTGCATCCTCAAGCACCTCGAGCGCCAGGGACACGAGGTCATCGCCTACGTCGCCGACGTCGGCCAGCAGGAGGACTTCGACCGCGTGCGGCGCATCGCCGAGCAGACCGGGGCGTCCCGGGTCGAGGTGGTCGACCTCCGGCGCGAGCTCGTCACCGACTTCGTCTTCGTCGCCGTGGCGGCCAGGGCGGTCTACGAGAACCGCTACCTGCTCGGCACCGCCCTCGCGCGTCCACTGATCGCCAAGAAACAGGTCGAGATCGCCCAGGCCCTCGGCGCCGACGCCGTGGCTCACGGCGCCACCGGCAAGGGCAACGACCAGATCCGCTTCGAGCTGGTCTTTGCCTCGCTCGCCCCTCGGCTGGAGATCATCGCGCCGTGGAAGGACCCCGAGTTTCTCCGCCGCTTCGCCGGCCGCCCGGACCTGCTGCGCTACGCCGAAGAGCACCAGATCCCGGTAGAGGCCACGGCGGCCAAGCCCTACAGCACCGACGAGAACCTGCTGCACAAGAGCTACGAGGCAGGCGTGCTCGAGGATCCGCTGCAGATCCCCGACCCCGAGATGTTCACCGTCACCCGGTCGCTGTTCGACGCGCCCGACGATCCGGCGCAGATCGAGATCCACTTCCGCGACGCGATGCCGGTCCGCGTGGTCAACCGCGACGACGGCACCGAGCACCAGGACCCGCTCGAGCTGTTCACCTACCTCAACCAGCTCGGCGCGCTGCACGGCGTCGGCCGGATCGACATCGTCGAGAACCGCTTCATCGGCATCAAGTCGCGCGGGGTCTACGAGACGCCCGCCGGGACGATCCTGCACTTTGCCCTGCGCGACCTCGAGGGGATCGCGATGGACCGCGAGGTCCAGCGCCTGCGCGACAGCCTCGCGCCGAAGTTCGCCGAGCTGATCTACAACGGCTTCTGGTTCAGTCCCGAGATGGACTTCCTCCGCTCGGCGTTCCAGCAGGCCCAGCAGCTGATCGACGGCAGCGTGCTGCTCCAGCTCTACAAGGGCAACGTGGTGATCCAGGGGCGCCAGTCGCCAAGCTCGCTCTACGATCAGGAGCTCTCGTCGATGGACGTGGCGGGCAGCTACGACGCGACCGACGCCACCGGGTTCGTCCGGATCAACGCCCTCAGGCTCCAGGCCCACCGCGAGATCGTGCACCGGACTCGGACCCGCGACGAGAGCGGCACCAGCGTCGCCGGCGGCCAGAAGGAGGACCGCTGATGGCCGAGAAGCTCTGGGACCGGGGCGACCCGCTAGACGGGCAAATCGAGCGCTTCACCGTCGGGCGCGACCCCGAGCTCGACCGCGAGCTGGTGGCCTACGATCTGCTCGGTGACGCAGCCCACGCCAAGGGGCTCGCCGCCATCGGCGTCCTCACCGACGAGGAGCTCGACCGGCTGCTCGACGAGCTGCGCGTGATCCTCAGCGACGTGCGCGCCGGTCGGTTCGTGATCCAGCAGAGCGACGAGGACTGCCACACCGCGGTGGAGAACCGCCTGACCAGCCGCCTCGGCGACACCGGGCGCAAGATCCACACCGGCCGTAGCCGCAACGATCAGGTCCTGGCGATGCTGCGGCTCTACGGACGAGAGGCGCTGCTCGAGCTCACCCACTCGTTGCTCGAGGTGATCGCCGAGCTGCTCGAGCTCGCCCAGCGCCACCGCGAGACCAGCGTCGCTGGCTACAGCCATATGCGCCAGGCGATGCCCTCGACCTTCGGCCTGCTCTTCGGCGCCCACGCCGAGGGTATGCTCGACGACGTCTCGTGGGTCCAGGCGGCTTACCGCCACCTCAACCGCAGCCCCCTCGGCAGCGCCTCGGGCTACGGCGTGGCGCTGCCCCTCGACCGGCCGCTGGTCGCCCGACTGCTCGGCTTCGACGCCGTGCAGGCCAACACCCTCGCGGTCCAAAACGACCGCGGCAAGAGCGAGTTCCTGGTCCTCGGTGTGGCCGCGGCGATCGCCACCGACCTCTCGCGGCTGGCCAGCGACCTGCTCTGGTTCTCGAGCGACGAGGTCGCGGTGGTGCACCTCCACACCTCGGTGACCACCGGCTCGAGCAGCATGCCCAACAAGCGCAACCCGGACGTGCTCGAGCTAGTCCGGGCTACCGCCGCGGCCGTCCGCGCCCGGCAGGCCGAGGTCGGCGCGATCTACGGGCCATTGATGTCCGGCTACCACCGCGACCTGCAGCTGACGAAGGGCCCGCTGGTCGAGTCACTACGGGACGTGAGACACGCCCTGGCGGCGATGCAGCGGGTGCTCTGCACCCTCGAGCTGGACGGCGAACGCGCCCGCAGCCTGATCGGCCGGGCCAGCGGCGCCACCGACGCGGTCTACCGACGGGTGGCGGCCGGCGAGCCGTTTCGGCTGGCGTACCGCGACGTGGCCAGCGACCCGGCCGGGGCGGTCAGCGGGGATCCTGCCGAGAGCTGGCGCGACCGGACCCACCTCGGCGCGCCGGGAGCCGAGGACAAGCGGGCTCAGTCCGACCTGCAGCTCGCCCGCCACTGGCTGACCGACAAGCAGCAGCGCGTCGCCGAGAGCTGGAAGCTGCTGGAGGGCTGACCCGCTCGCCGGTGGTGGGCCGGCAGAGGGCCGAGGACGGTCAGCGGTGGCGCTACCGACGCCGCCAGAGCGCAGCCAGCAGCAGCAGCAGGGTTGCCGGCGCGCCCGCGTCCGAGTCCCCGCCACCGAGGGCGCAGCCGGCAGCCAGCTCGGGGCTGTCCGCCGACACCGCGGCCGAGAGCAGCACCGCCGGCAGGCACACGCCCCGCAGGCCCTCCGGGCCCTGCCCGCTGGCGCCGCAGGAGGCGCCGGCCGGGCAGTCGCTGTCGAGCAGGCAGCTCCAGCTGCAGCTGCGGTGCCCATCGAGGGCAGCCGCGCAGAGGCCGCTCTCGCAGTCGCTGCCGCTGGCGCAGTGGCCGCCGTACTTGCCGGGATCTCCGCTGACGGCCGCCCGGACGTGCACCGCAGCCATCCCCTCGTTGCCGGCGGCGTCCCAGGCAACGACCTCGACGCTCTGTCGCCCGGGCGCGAGGTCGATGGTGAACCGGTAGGGCGGCGCGCTTCGTCGCTGGAGCTCGCGACCGGACACCCGCAGCGCGACGATCACCACCTGCTCGTCGTCGGTGGCGTCGGCCGTGACGGTGACCCGGGCCGGGACGTCACCGCCGCTGATCGGAGCGGTGATCACGACCTGCGGCGCCTGGACGTCGTGGTGGTAGACGTCCCCCTCGGCGTTGGCAGTGATCCAGTCGCGAAAGACATCGACGCGGGTGTCCCAGGCGAGCGTCCCACAGGGCGCCACGCCAGCCGAGGTGATCCCCACCTGGTAGGCCTTGCCGTCGACCCGCGCATAGGCCGGACCACCCGAGTCACCGTTGCAGGTGCTACCGATGCCATCGCCCGAGCCGGTGTAGGCAAAGCGCAAAGGCGTAACCTCGTCGATCTTGTTCGTCGTCACCCGCTTGCTGCCGGCGTCGTTCTTGCCCTCTGCCGTGGCACCGAAGCCGACCAAGGAGATCGGCATCCCCGACCGCGGGGCGCTCAGGGCGATGGCCGAAGGCTCGACATCTGGCTCGCGGGTGAGGATCGCCAGGCCGATGTCGTTGGGGAAGCGGGGGTCCTTCGGATCCCAGGCCCCGTGCTGGATCACCCGCCCCACGCCGTAACGACCACCGGCGAGGTGGAAGATGTGGGTCTCGCCAGGCTCGATGCAATGGGCGGCGGTGAGCACCGTCCGCGCACCGATCAGCGTGCCGCTACAGATGCCGACCGACCCGCTAATCCCCGCCTGCAGCAGGCCCACGGAGCTGTAGCCGTCGGTCTCTGCGCCGTCGGTGATCGCCTGCTCAACCTGGCCCACGGCGTCTCCGGCGAGAGGCCCACAGCCTGCTGCCCCCACCAGCCAAATACTCAGCGAGAGCAAACCGTATGTAAGGTGACGTCTCAATCTCATCTCATCCAAGAAATATTGTAATGACAGTTACGAGATAATCCAACAATATAATGTCAGCAAACCCGGAATTCTCCGGGGAGTCCAATCAAGGCATTGGTGTAGGTCGCTTGTCAGCGCGGCTTTTCGGCGCTAGGGTCCCCGAGGTCCGCACGAGGGCATCGGACCTCGAGGCGAAGGGTCCAGTCGAGGCGGAGCCAATCCCTTGAATCGGTTTTGAGATCGGTTAGATGAGCGTCAGACTCCCAACAAGCTCCCCCCTCCATCCCGCCTTGTCGCAGCGCGTCACCGGCCGGGCGATCCTGGCACTGCTGCTCGGGGTGCTCGGCGGCGGCTGCTCCGCCGAGGTCGGGGATTCCTGCTCGACCAACCTCGAGTGCTCCCCCAACGGCAGTCGGATCTGCGACACGGCCCAGCCAGACGGCTACTGCACCGTGCAGGGATGCGGGCCCTCGACCTGCCCCGAGGAGGCGACCTGCGTCGGCTTCTTCCCCGCGACGTTCCTCTCGGTGGCCTGTGATCCCAAGACCGAGGACGCGGTGGATCCATCGATCGAGCAAACCAACGACTGCACGGGCGACGAGGTCTGCCTGCAGGGTGGCACCTGCGCGCTCTTTTCGCTCGAGCGCCGCTTCTGCATGAAGACCTGCGAGGACAACAGTGACTGCCGCGCCGGCTACGAGTGCCGGCGTGCTGGTACGGCCGGGGCCGAGGCGGTGCTCGACCGCGAGGCGACCGGCGGTGACACCGACGTGCGGCGCTTCTGCGCCCAGCGTCTCTGATCGAGGCCGGGCCGCCGGCCGTCGTCAAGGAATCGAGCAGGAGATTGCCGTGGACGCGGCCGAGTTCGAACAGCAGCTGGCCCAGCTCCAGCGGGAACACCACCAAGGCGAAAGCCAGAACCCGGGCAGCTACCGCTGCAGCGAGTGCGTCCGCTGCGCCTCGTGCATCTTCTGCGCCGACTGCTCCGACTGCTACAAGTGCAACTACTGCGAGCGCTGCACGGCCTGCAGCAGCTGCGGACACTGCGCCGACTGCCGGGCCTGTCACGGCTGCGCGTACTGCATCGACAGCGCCAACTGCAGCGGCAGCGCCTACCTCACGCGGTGCGAGTCCTGCGCCGGCTGCACCTATTGTTTTGGCTGCGTCGGACTGGTGAAAAAGGAGTTCTGCATCCTCAACGTGCCCTACCCGCGCGAGCAGTACTTTGCGATCACCAAGCGCCTGGCAAGCGAGCTTCGCCTGCCGCCCACGCCCTAGAGCTGGTCGAGACCGCGAGGCGATCCTCCGATGCGCGCGGTGGTCCAGCGAGTCAGCTCTGCCCGGGTCCGCGTCGCCGACGAAACCGTCGGCGAGATCGGCCACGGGCTGCTGGTGCTGCTCGGCATCGGCGAGGCTGACACCGACAAGGACGCCGAGTACCTGGCCAACAAGGTCGTCGGGTTGCGAGTCTTCGAAGACGACAACCAGCAGATGAACCGGGCCCTGCTCGAGGTCGGCGGGGCCTTGCTGGTGGTGAGCCAGTTCACGCTCTACGGCGACTGCCGCAAGGGTCGGCGGCCGTCCTTCGTCAAGGCGATGGCGCCCGAGCCGGCCAACCAGCGCTGCGAGCGCTTCATCGACGCCTGCCGCGCGGCCGGCGCGCGGGTCGAGACCGGCCGTTTTCGCGCGATGATGAAGGTCGAGCTGTGCAACGATGGCCCCGTGACCTTGCTGCTCGACTCGGGCCGGACCTTCTGAAGATGACCGCTGCCTGCCACACCGCCGCTCGCGGTCGCCCCAGCTTCCCCGTGTCGCTGGCTCTGGGGACCCCGGTCCTCTGTGCGGTGCTCGTCGGGCTGGTCGGCTGCGGCAAGCCACCGACCCTGGGCCGCGCGCGCGAGCTGGTCCGCGAGGGCAAGCTCGACGAAGGATGCGCTGCGGCGCGCCGGCTGGTCGTCGACGGCAGCCGCGTGGCTCGCGACGAGAGGCTCGCCGCGGTGCGCTGCTGGCTCGACTGCCTCGCCCGGGCGGGCCGGCTCGATCGCGCGGCGAGCTGGCTCGGAGATCAGCCCGCGGGCGCTCTGCGTAGCTACGGCCAGGCGCTGGTGCTCGTCGGGCGCTCGCCGAAGAACCTCGAGCGGGCGGTAGGACTGCTGGCCCGCGCCGCCGACACCTGGAAGCGCGAGGGCGAGCTGGCCTACCGCGCCGGGCTGTTGCTGCTCGCCGACGACCAGGCGGGCCGCGCCCTGCCATGGCTCCGGCGGGCTTGCCGCGTGGACGCGACCTCGGCCTGCCGGATCGCCGAGGGTCACGCGCTGCTCGACCTAGGCCACGCCGAGGCTGCCCTCGAGGCAACGCGCCGCGCGGCGGCCCTCGATCCGACACCGAGCGACCTCCGCCGGGGACGGGGGCTGGTGCAACGGATCGCGCGGCGCCGGCGCAGGGTCCCGCGTGTGGCGGCAGCACGCTACCGCCAGGCCCTCGACGACCTGGCCCGCAAGG
>JAUVBO010000589.1 GCA_030591195.1 Pseudomonadota bacterium | reverse complement strand
GGCGACGCCCGAGCGGGCCGCGCGGCGGTACGTCGACCTCGACCAGCTCGAGGGCCACACCGTGGTGCTGGTGACCCACCCAACGCGCCACGTGCTCGGCAGCGTGCGCGAGGTGGTCCGGCAGAAGCTGCTGGCCAAGGTGCCGAAGCTCAAGGTCGTCGGGGTCTTTCACGGCGACGAGCGCGAGAGCTACGACAAGACCTTCGAATACCTGCGCGATCACGACCTGCCCTGGCTCGGCATGATGCGCATCGGCTGTCCCCTCGAGCCCAAGACACTGTACCAGCAGAACGCCTGCACCAAGACGTTCAAGCGGCTCCTCGAGCGCTCCCGGGGCATCATCTTCACCGGCGGCGCGGACATCCCCCCGGCGCTCTACGGCGACCAGACCAAGCTGCTGACCGTGATCCGCACGCCCCAGCGCCAGTACTGGGAGATCTCGCTGCTGTTCCACCTGCTCGGGGGCACCCAGGCCCCGGACTTCGAGCCCCTGCTGGCCAAGCGGCCGGACTACGCGGTGCTCGGCATCTGCATGGGGATGCAGGCGATGAACGTCGCCACCGGCGGCACGCTCTACCAGGACATCCTCTCTGAGATCTACCGGGTCGAGACCCTGGAGCAGGCCAGCCGGCTGCGTGCCGACCTGTTGCACCGCAACGTCGCCCACTACCTCGAGCCCAAGCCGGGGATCGGACCTGGGATCTACCACCCGATCCGCTTCGTCGGGGCCAAGGCCTTCTGGCAGCAGCTGGCGCCCGAGGGCAAGCCGGTCAAGGTGATGAGCATCCACCACCAGAGCCTGAAGAAGCTCGGCGGCGGCCTCGAGGTGGCGGCCACCTCGGTGGACGGCAAGGTGATCGAGGCGGTGCGCCACAAGCGCTTCGGCAGGGTGCTCGGGGTCCAGTTCCACCCCGAGTACCACTTCCTCGCTGCCAGCAACGCCGCGGCCACTGGCCAGATGCCGCGCTACGCCCGGGTGCCCACCGGCGACGCGCCATCCTTGCAGTTCCACCGGCGGATCTGGGAGCACTTCTTCGCCGGGGCCCTCAAGCCGAAGGCCGGCAACTAGCGACGGAGCCGGAGCTACTCGGCCGGCCTGGCGGGCGACGGCGAGGGCGCGGGGATCCAGTCGCAGCTGGCGTCGGCCATGCAAACCTCATCGGACAGCCGACGGCCGCGGCTGCTGAGGTAGCGGGCGACCATCTGGATCATGAACATGTTGCTGTCGAAGGCCAGGGTGGGGTTGGGGATCATGAACGCGTGCTGGCCCTTCGGGTCGAGCAGCGGGATCCGCAGCCCCGAGATGCCAGTGTCGGTGGGCACCTCCGCCCGCAGGGGCGCCTCGAGCCGCGGGGCCTCGGGCGCGTGCACGCCCCGCGAGAAGTCCTCCGGATCGGCCACCACCTCCTTGCCGTCGAAGCGCTTCAGCCGCGAGAGCCCCTCGACGACGTAGTGGTCGATCAGCACCTGGTTGAGCGACTTGCCAAAGCGTGGGTCGACTCGATCGACGGCGAGGATCCCGGCGGCTCGAGTCAGCGACACGGCGGTGGCCACCGGCACGGTGGTGTCACCCGCGGTGGCGATCGCCAGGCAGTTGACGCCCGGCTCGACCTCCGGGTCGTAGTCCGCTGGCAGCGGGTCCTTGAAGTAGTGCGGCGCGTAGTTGATCGGGTCCGCCGGGTCGACCACCAGCTGGGCCAGGGCGAGCATCTGGCGCAGCCCGGGGCTGTTGCGCGGGTGGCCGAAGCCCCAGCTCAGCGCCACCAGCGGCTGGCCCTTGGGGTAGAGCAACCCCTCGAAGGTTACGTCCTCGGTGAAGCTGTCGAGGATCGCCTTCGGCTCGCCGCTCTCGCTGTCGAAAGTGCGGATCACCAGCCGATCTCCCGCAGCCGTGGTGTCCGCCAGCTCGTGGGGTCCAGCCGGCGGGTCGAGCGCGAGGCTGAAGCGCAGCCGCTTCTCGGCCGGGGTCAGCGCGTCGGCGGCGACCTGCAAGCGGAAGCCGCCATCAGCGCTGGCGTAGCCCACCGAGCGCTCGCCGCTGCGCAGGTTCTCGAGCTCGATCCGATCGCCGGGCGCGATCTCGACCTGACCGATGACCATTGGCTCGGCGTCGTCGCTGCCGCTGATCACCAGCGCGTGGATGTCGATCTTGCCCGCGTCGCCGGCGGGCTGGCCGTAGAACATCGGCCCCATGGTCCGCAGGATCGCCGCCCGCCGCGCCATGCCCTGGGTCGAGCGCCCGGCGATGTCGAGCAGGCCGCCGCCGCCGGCCTGAGGCGCGATGGCGACCAGCGCCGGCTCGACCCCGGCGAGCACCGAGGTGTTGACCGCGCCGAGGCTGGTGCCCCAGGCGAAGTAGTCGTTGCCCGGGCCGCCGAGATCCACCTGGCCGTCGCCGTCGAAGTCGCCGGCGAGCTCGGGCTGGCCATCGCCGTCGACGTCCACGGTCCCGCGTCGCTCGCCGTCGAGGCTGCGCAGCGCCCGCGTCAGGACCATCAGGTCGAGCACGGTCTGGCGCACCATGTCGCGGGTGTGAAACAGGTCGGCGGTGAAGTAGTCGCCCCCGACGTCGACCAGCCCGTCGTTGTTCAGGTCCCGCGCCCGCCCGGGCGCCACCGCCGCGAGCAACGGCCCGAGGTTGAAGCTCTTGAACCCGGCCTCGGCCAACACCTGAAAGTCACCGAGATCGAGGCCATGACCGTAGGCGTCGATGGTGCAGCTGGCGATACCGTACTGGGCGATGATCCCGGCGAAGGCGACCATCTCCAGCCGGGTCGAGCCGAGTCCGTGCTGGTAGAGCGCCACCGGGAAGGGCGGGCCCTGGCCGCGATCGTCGCGGGGGATGGCGCAGATCAGCGGCACCCGGTGCGGCTGGTAGTAGGCGTGGCCACTGCTGCGGTCGAGCTCCCAGACCTCGTCCTCGTCACCGGGGTAGCCCGGCCGCGCCTGATCGTTGCGGTCTGCGAGCAGGTTTGGCCCGGTCAGCTCGGCGAGGACGAAGTAGTCGATGTTGTCGAGCGAAGCGACCACCGAGTCCGCCCCCTCGGCGGTGATCTCGATCAGGCCAATGTCGAGCATCGAGCCGAAGGTCTCTACCAAGGACTGGATCGCGGTCGCGGGGACGATGAAGGGGTTGTCCGCCTCGTCCCGCCCACGAACCGGCGCGAGGTCGGGCGGGAACTCGCTCGCCAGGCGCGAGAAGCGGCCGTGGCCGTAGATCCCGGCCCGCAGGGCCTGCAGGTCGCGGGTCGGACCGCCGGTGGTGAAGGCCCAGGCAAAGGCCACGTCATCCACCGCCAGCTGGTGGCGTGTCAGGATCTCCGCGAGCGGCCCGAGGGTCCCGCTCTGGCGGGCGTGGTTGACCAGCGGCCATGGCGAGCGCACCGGCTCGCCGTCCTCGCCGGTGAGGTTGCGCGTCAGCACCACCGCGTAGCGGGTCTGCTGGGCCAGCGGAACCACCGGGCGCGCGATCAGGGTGTGGGTCGCCCGCTCGTAGAAGGTCACCAGATCGTCTACCGGGTGGCCGTCGATCGGATGGACGTTCGGTCGATCGAGGTAACCGTCGGCGTCGCTGTCCTCGCCCGGGTCGAGCTGGCCGTTGCCGTTCGCATCCTCGTCGGTGGTGTCGAACAGCAGGTTGTCGACCTGCACGCGCGGGTCCCGGCGGCCGTACTTGTCCGGCCGTGGGAGGGCCGCGGGAAAGTTGCCGTGGCCGAGGTCGAGGGGCACCTGCTCGCCATAGCGGGCAGAGCCGCGCTCGATGTTGATCAGCAGGATCACCTCGTCAGCCGGGTCGTGGTCGCCCTGCTGCCGATCGATGATGTTCTGCAGGTCGAGGGGGGCATCGAAGG
>JAUVBO010000215.1 GCA_030591195.1 Pseudomonadota bacterium | reverse complement strand
TCTCCACCGCCTGCTTCAGCTTGTCCGCGGCGGCGTCCTTCTTCGGCTTGGCCCCCTTCGGCGGCCCGGGCTTCTTCGTCGCTCGTGGCGCGGCCTGCGGCGCCGCCTTGGCCTTGGCCGGGACCGACTCGGGGACGGGGAACCTGCCGGTGAGCGGACCGATCTGCGTCACCACCTCGCGGGACGTCGGAGGTCGACTCACCTGGTTCCCGGTGCCAACCTCAGCTGCCGGGCGGGCCACCAGCACCTCGCTGACCCAGAAGGTGTAGAGCAACATCTGCGTCTGCAGCGGCCCGAGGTTGCTGATCTGAAAGAGCCGTGGCAGCGGCAGCTGGCCGCGCACCAGCATCTCGACCAACCCCTGGTCCTCGTCGGCCAGGCCGTAGCGGCCCCGTACCTGGCTGAACTCCGGCCGCAGGCCGACCGCCATGCCTTCGAGACGGGACAGCTGGTCCGCCAGGCGGGGGGCGTCGAAGGTGTTGAGCACCCCCTGGTAGATCACCCACAGCGGGTCGATCCGGACGAAGACCGCGTCGCCCTCGACTCCATGCCCGTGATCACCGGCATGGAGCGCGAAGGCCCCCTCGGTCAGCGGGAAGAACCGGTAGAGCTTTCGCCGCAGCTGCAGGCAGAGCCCGTCGATCAGCTGCTGTTGGTCGAGGGCGCCGAGGGCGAGCAGGATCTGGCCCTGGAGCTGATCGCCCTGAGACAGCCCCTCGAGCGAGCGATGGAAGGCCTCCTGGGTGATCACCCCGCGCTCGAGCAGCACCCGGCCGAGCACGTCGTTGGTGGTCGGAAGATCGCAGCGCACCGGCAGCCCTTCGCGGAAGTAGGCCCGCATCGGGCTACCGCCCGCCGGCGTCACCTCGAGCTCGCCGAGAAACGCTTTCTTGTAGAGGTAGTAGAGCAACCGCGGAAAGGGGTAGCGGTCCAGCGTCCCATCCGCGGTGGGCTTGCGAAGGTCGGTCATCCGGGGCGATCCGTCGTGGCGTGGCGCTGGCCCGTCGAGCGGGAGCCCTCGCCATTTCCTTGGTCGATCGAGTGTACCAAGCCGCTGGCGATGCCGGAACCCCCCCCCGGCGCCCATCCTCTCCCCTTAGGAGCGGCGGCGCCGGAGCAGGTGGACCAGCGTGGCCACGACCAACACCGCGATGCCCGCCCCGACCACGGTCGGGTTGGCGTCGAGCCAACCACCAGCCAGCCAGTCCATTTCCTCCCCCCGGCTTCAGTGCAAACGCGTAGGATTCATCCCCCGTCCGGGCAGCGCCGTCAACCCCGCGCGGTACCGATGCGGGAGGTTCTTGCTGCCGGGGCGTGCCGCGGACTTGCTGGGAGTCAGGATGCACCAAGCCGTAGGACTGGAACAGATCCAGCGAGGCGACCACCTGGGGCTGCGCTGTGCCGAAAGCCGGACCGTGATCGCGAGCTCGGTCCGGCTGGCCCTCGACCCGTGGCGACGGCTTCGAGGGTTGATCGGCGGCCGGCCCCTGGCGGCCGCCGAGGCGCTGCTGCTGCTGCCCTGCAACGGTGTGCACATGCTGTTCATGCGTTACGCCATCGACGTGGTCTTCATCGACCAGGCCGGCCGCGTGCGATCGGTGCACCCGTCGCTCCGGCCCTGGCGGGCCACGGGGCTCGTCGCCGGGGCCCGGGCCGCGATCGAGCTGCCCGCTGGCCGGGCGGCAGCGTGCGGCGTTTCGCCGGGGCAGCTTGTGACCTTCGAGCGACAGTGATACATATTGAAATAACAAACGGATAATCGACTGATGAGCACCTCGTTTCCCCTTGACGGCATGCGGGTGCGCTTCGCTGGTGAGACCGACACCGGCATGAAGCGAACTCACAACGAGGACTACCTCTACCTGCCGGACGAGGAACGGTTGGTGATGGTGGCCGATGGGATGGGTGGGCACGCCTGCGGCGACGTGGCCAGCCGGATGGCGGTCGAGACCGTCATCGACTACTTTCGCGCCACGGCCGAGGACCCCGAGCTGACCTGGCCGTTCCTGGTCGACGCTGAGAGCAAGCGCCACGAAAACCGTCTGATCACCAGCGTCAAGCTGGCCAACCTGAAGATCTTCGAGACCGCCCAGCGCGAGTCCGGTTCTCGCGGCATGGGGACCACCTTCGTCGCCGGGCTGTTCACCGACGACGACCTGATTCTCGCCCACGTCGGCGACAGCCGGATCTACCGCATCCGTGGCAACGACATCGAGCAGGTCACCGAGGATCACTCGCTGCTCAACGACTACATCAAGATGAAGCGCATCACCCCCGAGGAGATCGAGAGCTTCCCGCACAAGAACGTGATCGTGCGGGCCCTCGGGATGAAAGAGACCGTCGCCGTGGACATCATCCACGACGCCGCGCGGCTGGGTGATGTCTATCTCTTCTGCTCCGACGGGCTGTCGGGGATGATGGACGACGGCACGATGCTCGAGACGGTCAGGCAGGAGTCGGACCTCGACCGTTGCTGCGAGCGCCTGGTGGAGCAGGGCAACGCCGCGGGGGGTGTCGACAACATCACGGTGGCGCTCGCGCGCCTTGAACCCCAGAACTGAGAGGCACCGATGAGACGCCCACACGGCCACGCGCTCCTGGCGCTGATCGCTGCCTTGGCCCTCACGGTCATGGGTTGCAGCAAGGATGGCGGCGACCGGGACGGCGGCACGACCCAGGAAACCGGGGTGAAGGACGGCGCTAACGAGGACGGCCAGCCCGAGTGCCGGCGACCGCCGCTGAGCCTCTGCGAGCCGCCGGGCTCGCGGCCGATCTGCCCCGACCACTGGTTCTGCCCCGGCTGCAACTGCTCGGGCCCGTTCAAGGTCGCCGCCTGTAGCCTGTTCACCCAGGACTGCCGCTGGTTCTGCACCGGCTGCTACCCGGCCGAGTATGTCGGCTGCAATGACCCGACCGCCGATCCGGCGATCCTCGGCCGCTGCGGCTATTGCTTCCACAACGACGCCGGTGTCGAGGTCCGGCCCGACTGCAACCGCCTCGACGCGATCCTCGACGCCAAGCCCCCGGCCCCACCCAAGGACGCTGGCGGCACGACCAAGGACGCCGCTGCTGCTGACTAGAGAGCGTCGCGGTACCAGCGGACGAAGCGGGCGAGTCCCTCGGTCAGCGGCACCTTCGGCGCGTAGCCGAGATCCCTGGCCGCGCGGCTGACGTCGGCGCAGGTGATCGGCACGTCGCCTGGCTGCCAGGGACGCGCGTCGATCGCGACCTCGATCCCCAGGGCCTCGCCGATCGAGGCGATCAACTCGCGCAGCAGCACGGGCTGGGTGCCGCCGAGGTTGTAGACCGCGAAGGCGCCGGAGCGCTGGTGATCGAGCGCGCCGAGGGTCCCGTCGACGATGTCGTCGATGTAGGTGTAGTCGCGCCCCGAGCTGCCGTCGCCGAACATCGGGATCGCCTCGCCAGCCAGCGCCATCCGGACGAACTTGTGGATCGCCATCTCCGGCCGCTGGCCCGGACCGTAGACGGTGAAGTAGCGCATGCAGCTCACCGCCAGCCCGTAGAGCTCGTGGTAGTTCGAGCAGACCAGCTCGCTCGCCTTCTTGCTCGCGGCGTAGGGCGAGGCCGGCCGGTCACAGGGATCGTCCTCGCGAAACGGCGTCTCCGACCGGGCGCCGTAGACCGACGACGACGAGGCGACGACGAGCTGATCGACACCCCGCTCGCGACAGGCCTCGAGGATCCGCACCGTGCCCTCGACGTTGACGCGCATGTAGCGCGCCGGCTCGGCGATCGACGGCCGGACGCCTGCCAGCGCCGCGAGGTGGATCACCCGCTCCACCCGGTGCTCAGCGAGCATTCGCACGACCAGCGAGCTGTCGAGGATGTCCCCCTGCTCGAAGGCGAAGCCCGGCCCTGCGAGCGAACGGAGGTTGCCGTCCTTGATCGCCCGGTCGTAGAACGGGTCGAGGTTGTCGAGGCCGACCACGCGCTCACCGCGACCGAGCAGCGCCCGGCAGACGGCTGACCCGATGAACCCGGCCGCACCGGTGACGAGGACGTTCATTCAGTCACTCCTGCGCTCGTGGTGTCTCGAGCAGCACCAGGTGCTCGAGGTTTCCCTGGGGCCCGGTAATCGGTGAGTCCACCCGCTGAGCGACCGTGTAACCCGCCCGCCGAGCCCAGTCCAGCACCTTGTCGATGGCGCGAGCGCGGGCCTCGCCGCGGACCACCCCGGCCCCGCGGCTCACCTCCTGACGCCCGGCCTCGAACTGCGGCTTGACCAGCGCCACCAGCGGCCGGCCGGCGCCGAGCAACCGGGAGGTCGCCGGTAGCACCAGCGTCAGCGAGATGAACGAGACGTCGATGGTCGCCAGCTCCGGCGGCCACGCGGAGGGATCACGCAGGGACGGGCGCAGGCTCGCCGCGTCGATCGCCCGGGCGTTGGTTCGCTCGATGCAGCTGACCCGCTGATCCTGGCGCAGCTTCCAGGCCAGCTGGCCGTAGCCGACGTCGACGGCGACCACGTGGCGGGCCCCCCGCTGGAGCAGGCAGTCGGTGAAGCCGCCGGTGGACGCACCGACATCGAGCGCCACCATGCCCGAGACATCGAGGCCGCTGCGGTCGAGCATCGCCTCGAGCTTGAGCCCGCCGCGGGAGACGAAGCGCGGCGGCTCGCCACGGAGCCGGACGGCTGCAGTGGCCGCCACCAGGGATCCTGGCTTGGTTACCGGTCGGTCGTCGGCTACCACCTGCCCGGCGCGGATCAGCGCCTGGGCTTGCTGCCGCGAGGCGCAGAGCCCCGCCTCGACACAGAGCTGATCGATCCGCTTCTTCGCCACGCGGCCCTTGGGCATCGCCTCACCGCCTCGCTGCCGGACAGCCTCGCGGCGCCGGGCCGGCCTGCCCCGGGCAGATGTCGAGGTGGTCGGCCAGTCCGTCCCCGTCGTTGTCGGGGTCGGGGCAGCCGTCGCCGTCCTCGAAGCCGTCGGGGTCCTCGGCCTGATCGGGGCATCGGTCCTGGGGTGCGGTGAGGCCGTCACCGTCGCGGTCGAGGGGTGGGGGCTGGCGGAGCGGACGGGACAGCAGCCCGTAGCCGACGCCCGCGGTCAGCGACAGGTTGTGGGCCAGCTCGGCATCGCCCTGGCCGTCGGTCAGCAGGTGACACAGATCGAGACGCAGCAGCCACCGTCGCCCGAGGCGGACCTTGGCGCCGACCCCCCAGCCGGCGGTGGGATCGGTGTCGACGCCGAGCACCGACTCGGGGCTGAACAGGGTCAACCCGCCACCGGTGACCAGCACGAAGGGCCGCAGTCGGCCGCTGAGCAGGTGCACCAGGGCCTCACCGCGGTAGCCGATGCCGAGCGCGGCCGCGCCCCCGATCTGCCCCGGGATCAACTCGGCCACCGCCCCGAGACACAGTCGCGACCAGGGGCAGTAGGCGGCCCGCAGATCGAAGGCCGCGAGGGTCGTCGCCAGCGCCCCGCTGCGCGCCACCGCCAGCTGATCGATCCCGCCGAGATCCTGCTCAGCGGCGAAGCGATAGACACCCGCCGTCAACGACAGCTCGACTCGCTCGTGGGTCCCGTCAGCCCGGACCGCGCCCGCCAGTGCGCAGAGCGCCAGCGCCAGGGGCACCGCCCGGACCCGGCGCCGCCCGATCAACCGCTAGCCTCGCCGCCGGCGACCTCGACCACGCCCGCGGTGGTGACCACGCTGCGTACGATGCGCCCTGACACCGACGCGCCGGGCCAAACCACACCGTCGCTGATCTCGCACCCGGGGGCCGCCCGGCTGCCGGCGCCCAGGACCACCCGGGGGCCGACCCTCGCGCCAGCACCCACGCTCGCGCCCGCGCCGATCAACACCGGCTCGACCAGCTCGGCTGTCGGATCGACCTCGGCAGCGGACGCCACCCCGCGGATCAAGGCGGGACGGCCCGGTGGATCGGCCCGGCCCTCGAGCAGGTTGAAGTTGCCCGCGAGGTAGCGCTGCGGAGTGCT
>JAUVBO010000103.1 GCA_030591195.1 Pseudomonadota bacterium | reverse complement strand
CGCGGTCCTTGTAGACCCCGACCCGGATCTTCGCGTCCTTGAGCGCCGCGCCCCGGTTGCAGACGCGGACCTGGAAGCCCTTCGAGCCATCAGCGGCGACGGTCGGCATGATCGCGGCGACGTAGACGTCGGACTTGACGACGAAGGTCGCCTCCGGCTCCTCGGGGGCAAAGGACATCGAGACGGTGGCGGTGTAGCTGCCCGCCGGCACGTCCTTGACCGTGGTGAACCAGTTGCGGCACTTGCCGGCCTCGAGCGGCTGCTGGGACATCTCGCGCTGCTTGATGTCGCCGCGCGGCCGGTAGGTGATCGTGAGCTTGAACTCTGCGGCGTCCACGGTGCCGGTGTTGCAGATCTCGCCGTTGAGCGAGACCTCGGCGCCCTCGACCTCGGCCGCGCCGAGCTTGAGCGACAGGGTCGGATCGGGCTCGGGCTCGGTGGCGGCGGCGGGCTGCTCGGTGGCCGCCACCGCGGGCTCGGGCAGGGGCTCGCCGAAGACGGTGAAACGCGCGGGACAGGCCGGCTGGCCGCAGCCGGTCTCGCCGAAGAGCTCCGCGCCACCGACGAAGAGCAACTCGAGCGGGGCCATAGCGTTGTCGATCCGTGCCTGCTCGATCTCGGCCGCGGTGGGCGGGACGGCGTTCGGGTCGGTCGGGTTGGGCAGCTCGGTCCTGCGATCGGCGAAGGCCGCGAAGCGCTTGCCGGCCTCGAGGGTCAGCTCGCTGGGCTCGGCCCCCTCAAGGAGCGCACCATCGACGCAGCTGTTGAGGCAGCGAACAAAGGTCAGTGTCGCCTGGCTGGTAGCGGCGTCGACGTCGCCGATGGTCAGCTGGTACCAGAGGCCCTCGACATCCACAGCGATCGCCGAGCCCGCCGTGAGCAGGCCGTCGGCCAGGTGCTGGTCGCGGTCAGCCGGCGGAGCGAGCATCCCGCCGGCCTCGCTCTTGGTCACCTGCATCGTCACCTTGGCCACCGCCGTGCCCGGGGCCGTGCCCGGGGCCGTGCCCGGGGCCGTGCCCGGGGCCGCGCCCGGTTCGTGCGACACGAGGACGCCCTCGGGGGGGACGCCGTCGGATGTCGGCTCCGCTGGCGCGGCCGGCAGCTCGAGCGCGCTGATCGCCAGCAAGTACTTGGTGCCGCGGTAGCGGAACGCCGCCCGGTCACCCACCCCGAGCCTGGTCCAGAGCAACTGCGGGTCACCGACGCGACGCGCGAGAGAGACCAGGCGCGCCTGCATCTGCGGCGCGTCGACCCGCTCGCCGGCCGTCATCGACCTCAGCGTGTCGGCGAGCACAGTGACTGTCACCGAAGGCTCGCCACCCCCCTGCTGGTCGCCGCTGTCGGCGCCGAGGTGGATCACGACGTCCTCGAGGGCCCCGGCCAGTCGAATCAGCTGTGCCGCCTCGACCTGGACCGACTGCGACTCGAAGGTCTCGTCCTGACAGTCCACCACCGTGCCACAGCCGGCCTGCTCGTCGGCCTTGCCCCCCGACTGGGCGATGCTCTCGCAGCTGCTCGCCAGCAGCATCTGGGCCGCGGACTGGTCACAGCCCGCGAGGGCTTGGACGCTCCTGCCGGTGCACTGGCTGAAATGATCGGCGGCATCCGCGCAGAGGTCCTGGCAGCCCGCAAGGGCAGCCGCAGCAACTATCGTTCCGAGCAACTGGGTCTGTCGACGCATGGGCATTATCTCCGGCCAAACATGTAGTGCAAGCAACACGCCAGCCGCGCACGCGAGGACAATCCAGAAAAACGCAATGATCTCCGCGGGAGACCTTCTCGGCCGGCAAGACCAGGTGGCCAGCCGACTAGCCCATATCCGTCACCTCGCCGGAAGCTGAGACGGGTTGGCGCTGGAGAGCTACGCTCGCCCGGAGGCGACCTCGTAGGTGTCGAGAGCGATCATCAGCTCCTCGTTGGTGGGCACGACGAGGATCCGACAGGGCGAGTCATCGGTAGCGACGTCAGCCTCCTGACCCACGGCCTCGGCGTTGCGCTGGCGATCGATCCGATAGCCGAGGCCACCAAGGCGGTGAAGACAGCGCGCACGAACCGCGGCCGCGTTTTCTCCCACGCCAGCGGTGAAGACCACCGCCGAGACCTCGCCGAGCACGGCGGTGTAGGCGCCGATGTACTTGCGGACCCGGTAGCAGTAGATGTCGAGGGCGAGCTTCGCGCGCTCGTCACCCTCCGCCTCGGCGGCGAGGATCGTCCGCACGTCGTTGCTCTTGCCCGAGAGGCCGAGCAGGCCGCTCTTCTTGTTCAGTAGCTTGTCGATCTCGGCGCCGCCGACCCCCATGACCCGCTCGAGGTAGAAGATCAGCGCCGGGTCGATGTCCCCGCAGCGCGTGCCCATCACCAGGCCCTCGAGCGGAGTCAGCCCCATCGAGGTATCGATCGAGCGACCACCCTCCACCGCGGCGATGCTGCACCCGTTGCCGAGGTGACAGGTGATCAGGTTCACCTCGTCCAGCGACCGGCCGAGCATCTCCGCGGCCCGCAGCGCGACGTATCGATGAGACGTGCCGTGGAAGCCGTAGCGCCGCACGCGATGCTCCGTGTACAGCTCGTGGGGCACGGCGTAGAGATACGCATGTTTGGGCATCGACTGGTGAAACGCGGTGTCGAACACGCCGACCTGAATCGCGTCGGGGAGCAGCCGCCGGGCCACCTCGATTCCTTGCAGGTTGGGCGGGTTGTGAAGCGGGGCCAGGGGGACGTGATCCCGCACCGCGGCGATGACCTCGTCGGTGAGCCGGGTCGGCGCCGCGAAGGCCTCTCCGCCGTGGACCACGCGGTGTCCAACAGCTCCGATCTCCGCCACGTCGCTGATCCCGCCCTGGGCGGCGTTGATCAGGTGGTCCATGATCAGCTTCAGCCCCGCAGCGTGATCCGCCACGGGCTCGGCCACGTTGTGTGAGCTGTCACCGATGCGACAGGAAAGATCACTGCTTTCCTCGCCGATCCTCTGGAGCAAGCCGTGGGCCTCGACCCGCCGCTCGGGCATCTCGAACAGCTCGAACTTGATCGAGGAGCTCCCCGAGTTGATGACCAGGATCTTCATTCCCATCCCGCTCACCTCCTCTCGGCGCACTTGCTGTCGGCCTGGGCCTGGATCGCGGTGATGGCGACCGTGTTGACGATATCCGCGACGGTGCAGCCGCGGCTGAGGTCGTTGACCGGCTTGCACAGCCCCTGCATCACCGGGCCCACGGCGATGGCACCCGCCGAGCGCTGGACCGCCTTGTAGGCGACGTTGCCCGCGTTGAGATCGGGGAAGATGAACACCGTGGCAGCGCCGGCGACCTTGCTGTCGGGCAGCTTGGTCTTGGCCACGGCCTTGTCCACCGCCGCGTCGTACTGGATCGGCCCCTCCACCGGCAGCGAGGGCATCCGCTGCTTGACCAGCTCCGTCGCCTGGCGAACCTTGTCCACCTCCGAGCCGGCGCCCGAGGCCCCCGTGGAGTAGCTGAGCATCGCCACGAAGGGCTCGATGCCGAACGCCCGCGCGGTCTGGGCGCTGGCCACGGCGATGTCGGCCAGCTGCTCGGCGGTGGGAGACGGGTTGACCGCGCAGTCGCCATAGACCAGCACCTCGCTGGGCAGGCACATGAAGAAGACGCTCGAGGCGATCGAGACGCCCTCCTTGGTCTTGACGAACTGCAGCGCCGGCCGGAGTGTCTGGGCGGTGGTGTTGATCGATCCCGAGACCATGCCGTCGACCTCGCCCTGGTGAACCATCATCGTGCCGAAGAACGTCGGGTCGCCCATCACCTCGAGGGCATACTCCTGGGTCGGCTTCTTCTGCGGCGGCCGCAGCTCGACGTACTTGGCGGCGAAGCGATCCCGCCACTCGGTCGTCGTCGGGTCGATGATCCGGGTGCCGTCGAGCTTGACGCCGAGGCTCTCGGCGGTCTTGCGGATCTCGTCCTCCTCGCCGAGCAGGGTCAGGTCCACGACCTTGCGGGCGATCAACCGCTCGGCCGCCCGCAAGATCCGCTCCTCGTTGCCCTCGGGCAACACGATCCGCTTTCGGTCGGTCCGGGCGAGGTAGATCAGCTGGTGCAGGAACTGCTTCGGCGTCACCCGGTTGCGCGATCCGCCACCCACGGCGACCTCGGTCAACAGCGCCTCGACGTTGACGTGGCGCTCGACGAGGCCCTTGACGATCTCGATCCGGGTCCGCTGGTGGGCCCGCAGCTTCGGCTTGACCTCGCTGATCCGCAGCGCCGCCTCGTAGGTCTTGTGCGGCACCTTGAGCATCGGCATCCGCCCCTCGGTGAGGTCGAGGATCAGGTCGCGCACGTGCTGGCTGGGCTCGAGCCCGCCGGTGATCACCACCCCGGCCGGCGCCGGCACGGCGGGCGAGGCATAGGCCGCGGCGAGGCCGAGCAGCACGTCGTCGCGATCGCCGGGAACGACCATCAGCGCGCCGCGGGCGGTCCGCGACAGGTGATACAGCACGTTCTCGACGCCCATGGCACCGATCTCGACCTTGTGGGCGATGACGTTGAGCCGCTCCTTGCCGCTGATCACCTCGGCCCCCAGCGCCGCCGCCACCTCCTCGAGGCGCGGTTTTTCGAGCATGTCCACCCGGGGGAGGGTGCCGAGCAGGCGGATGCCGTGCCTGGCCAGCTCGGGCTCAACCTGCCGGTGTTTCTCGGCATAACGCTTGGCGTCGGCGCGATTGAGGATCACGCCGAAGAAGTCGCAGTTCTTCTCGTCGAAGCTCTCCTTGATCATCCGCACGTTGTCCAGCACGCCGTCGTCGCCGTCTCCGTTGGGGGCGTCGGCGTGGGCCACCAGCAGGATCGGCGAGCCGAGATCCTTGGCCACCCGGGCGTTGATGTCGAACTCGAGCGAGGCCATCGCGCCGAAGTAATCGGTGCCCTCGCAGACGACGAAATCCGACTCGTCCTGGACCTTCTGGAACGCGTCGAGCACGTCGTCCATCAGCTGGTCGAGGGTGCCGTTGGCCAGGGCGTCCTGCACCTGCTCCATCGTGATCGGCTCCATCTCCTCGACGGTCATGCTGAGCCCGAGGGCGTCCTTCATCAGCCGCACGTCCGGGTCGACGCCCGACTCGTTTCGCTGGCAGATCGGCTTGAAGTAGCCAACGCGACTGAGGGTCCGCTCGAGCAGGCTCACCAGGCCGAGGGCGACGGTGCTCTTGCCGCTACCCCGCTGGGTGGCGGTGACGAAAATACTGCGGGTCATCTGGAGATTCCTCCTGTGAAGCCACCTTGAAGACGTAGCGCCGCGAGATGTTGAAGAAGGAGGCCTGTCGCTACGTCGAAAATGTTAGGATGCGCCCACGTTAGCAAAGGGAGGCGATAGCGCAATGAATTCGGCAAAGAACACCTTGTTCGGAACCCTCGCAGGGCTGGCGCTGCTCGCGCTCTCGACCCCCGCCCACGCGCTCAAGGTCGGCGACTCGGTCAAGAGCATCAAGGTCAAGGACGCCCAGGACAACCCCGCCCGGATGCCCGACGTGGGCAAGAAGGTGCTGACGATCTTTTATACCGACCCGGACGTCAAGGATCAGAACGAGCCCTTCCGCGACATGCTCAAGGCCGCCAAGCTCGACAAGTCGAAGTACCGCGGCTACGGCGTGGTCAACCTCAAGGACACCTGGAAGCCGAACTTCATCATCCGCCGGGTAATCCGCAGCAAGATCAAAAAGTTCAAGTCGACGATCCTCACCGACCCGAGCCGCGAGCTGAAGAACAAGTGGCGCCTGGGCGACTGCAACGAAAAGGACGTCGTGATCGTCGTCGGCACCGACAAGAAGGTGAAGTACATCAAGATGGGCAAGATGAGCGTCGGCGAGCAGAAGAAGACCCTCGCGCTGCTCAAGAAGCTGATCGCCAAGGTCGGCAAGTAGGGCGACTGGTTCCTTCCGGTCGCTCTTCGCAATTCTTCTATGCGTTCAAATACAATATGCGCGGTGATTACATCAGGTTAAGGCTGTTGGTGTGATTTTTTTCTAGTCATTTTCTAGTCATTTGCTACCCTGATCAGGTGATTGAGCGCCTGATCGAAGAGTTGTCGCTTGGGGCGAAGAGCTCGGTCGAGCTTCAAGAGAAACTCGGTCTGAGCCAGTCTGCGGTCTCCCGCTTGCTTCGTCGGGCGGGCCCACGGGTAGCGCGCATCGGTCGCGGTCGATCCACACGCTATTCCGCGACCCGACCCATCTTCGGCAGTGGGCAATCGCTGTCAGTTCATGCTGTCGACAACGGCGGCCTCATCGATCAAATCGCGGTGCTGGGGGCGCTCGTCGGAGGCGGTTACCTCGTCGACTCCCCACGGATGGCGCCCTGGCTCGCCGGGCTGGCCGGCAACGGGCTCTTCGAGTCGCTACCGTACTTCCTGTTCGACCTGCGACCGGCCGGATTCATCGGACGGCAGATCGCACGCGAGCTGGCTGCCGAGTGGGGTTTTCCCCCGGATCCCCGCGACTGGACCGACCAACATCTCGGCGAGTACCTGCTGCGGCGCGGCGCTGATCTGCCAGGAAACCTCGTCGTTGGCGAGGCCGCGGTCAGGCAGCTGCAACGACAGACCACGCCGTCGGTCACGGACCGGGCGAGGGAGTATCCCCGGCTCGCCGAGCGGGCGCTGAGCGACGAGGTCCAAGGATCGTCGGCTGCGGGCGAGCAACCGAAGTTCGCCGTACACCATCGCGATGCTGGCCACGTGATCGTCAAGTTCTCACCGTCTGCGGACACGCCCGACGCGGCGCGGTGGCGCGACCTTCTTCACGCCGAAGCCCACGCCCTCGCCGCGCTCGACCAGCTTGGCGTGCCGACGGCGCACACCAGCGTCTACTCGCTCGACGGCCGGGTGTTTCTCGAGAGCCGGCGGTTTGATCGCGAGGGCCTGCGGGGCCGCCGCCCTGCGCTGTCGCTCCGGATGATCGACGCGGAGTACGCCGGCATCGCACAGGGCTGGACCGCCGTCGCCTCGGGCTTGCACGACCAGGGTCTGCTGAGGGCCGAAGTGCTGCGGGCGATTGCCGTGGCCGAGACCTTCGGCCAGTGGATCGGCAACACGGACATGCACCTCGGGAACGTCAGCCTGGCCCCCGTCGCCGGTCACTTCGCTCTGCTGCCGCTCTACGACATGCTACCGATGGCCTTCGCGCCGGCTCGCGGCGAGCTGCCACGCGTGAGCCTGGGTCCGCCGATCCGCACCCCGGGCAACAGACACGTGTGGGACAAGGCGCGGGAAGGCGCGACAGGTCTTTGGCGCACGCTGGCAAGCGACGACCAGCTCACGCCAGACTTTCGTGAGCTAGCCGAAGGCCACGAGAGGCGCTGCCGGCAAGTCTCCGGCTGAGGCGGTCACCCCGATAGCCAGGGCAAGCGCGCCTCTGGGCCACACTGGCGCAGGCTCGCCGACTTCCCGCCCGCGGCGTTCGCGAATCCAGGCATTTGCTGCATCCGGCCAGTGGCATGCGCGGTGCATTCGGCGTCG
>JAUVBO010000517.1 GCA_030591195.1 Pseudomonadota bacterium | reverse complement strand
GGGCCCCAAGCCGTCGATGCTCCCCAGCCGGTGGACGCGCCCCAGCCAGCCGACGCGCCCCAGCCGGTCGATGCACCCCAGGCCGTCGATGCCCCGCAGGATGCGCCCGCGCCCGACCTGCCGCCCCAGGGCTGCACGGCCCACTGCGACTGCCCGCAGGGCTGGTTCTGCTACAAGGGGAAGTGTGTCCAGGACCCGAAGATGCCGGTCTACTGCTGCACCAAGGCCGGCTGCCCGCCGGGCAAGCTCTGCATGGATCTCGCTGGCGGCAAGGACACCTGCCCCGAGAGCTCGAGCTACACCTGCAGCAGCGCCTGCGACTGCGGGCCAGCCCACTGCTGCGTCGGCGGCACCTGCATCAAGGACACCAACGATCCCTGGCTGCCGGGCGGCACGGCCATCGGCGGCAACTCGTGCAACCTCGGCGTCGACGCGACCTACTGCTGCGAAGACTGCGCCTGCCACGAGGGGCGCTCGGCCTTCGACGCGGTGAGCCAGGTGGCCTTCTTCCGCTGCTTCAACCCGGCCAGCAACCAGGCCGAGACCGCCTGCGGCGGCGCGCCCTGCAACGGTACCGCCTGCAACTGCGCCGCTGGAGAGGTCTGCGTCGACACCGCGACCAAGCCGAGCCCGCCGGCCGGCAGCACCTGCCACATGGCCTCGGGCGGCACCTGCCTGTCGAGTGCCACGGCCGAGGCGATCTTCGGCTGGTCGACCAGCGACCTGCTGCCCTGCTGTCACAAGGGCTGCACGGACGGCACGGCCTGCGACGCCGGCTGGAAGCGCGAGGGTGGGCAGTTCGCGTTTCAGCGCGTCGACGCGACCTGCGGCGCCTGCGCCGACGGCCAGCACCACAGCTGCGGGCTCTGCGGCAACGGCAAGTGCGACGACGGCGAGCACCCGACCACCTGCCCGCAAGACTGCCACTGCGGCGACGGCAAGTGCTCGCCCACTGAGGTCGACACGGTCTACGACGACAAGCAGGGAGCCTGGGTCCCGATCTGCAAGGCCGACTGCGGCGAGTGCGGCGACAACACGTGCGATCCCGGTGAGGCGATGGAGGTCTGCACCACGGACAATTACGGCAACACCACCTGCACCGGCTGCAGCGACTGCACCGGCTGCGGCGATGGGTGGTGCGCGCCCGACGAGGTCGGCACCTGCGCGCTCGACTGCTGGGGCGTCTGCCGCGACGCCGGGACCTACGCCGCCAAGTACGAGGTCTGCTCCGACGGAGATCCACCCGCCTGCAACGGCTACGACATCAAGGACTGCAGCAAGTGCGCCGTCGATTGCCCCGACAGCCCCTGGAAGATCGTTCACGAAGCAGCAGAAGCCTTGAAACGGATGTGGGGCAGCTCGAGCAGCGATGTCTACGCCCTCGGCAACACGACCCTCGTCCACTTCGACGGATCGAGCTGGCAAGCCACCGGCCCGGGCTTCACCTCCTTCGTAGACATCTGGGGCAGCTCGGCGTCGGACGTCTACGTCATCGGTGAGGGCAAGTCGGGACCAGCCGTGGCCCGGTTCGACGGCAGCACCTGGAAGAACGTCACCCTGCCCAAGCCCTCGGTGCCGGTTTACGACACGCTGAAGTACACGATGGTCGGGGGCACATCGAGCAGCGACGTCTACGTCGGCGGCACCATCAGCCAGAGCGACACCTATTGGGGCATCAACTGCCACACCGAGACCTGCACCGAGAGCACCTACAACCTTCCGCTCGGGTGCGCGCTGTGGCACTTCGACGGAAGCTCCTGGACCGAGATCTCGGACCACTGCCTCGACGATGTCTGGGGCATCGGCGGCAAGGCCTTCGGCGTCGACGCTTGGTCCCTGAGGTACAAGGCGCCCAGGGGCATCATCGACATGCGCACCAGCACCTGGCAGATCACCTACACCGAGCCGTCCTTCTCCGCCCTCTGGGGAAGCGCTTTGGACAAGGTCTTCGCCGCGGGCTCGGGTGGCGTCGCCTTCTTCGACGGAAGCTCCTGGAAGATGCTGCTCGACGTTTCCACGGGGACGATCTCCGGAACATCGCCGACCGATGTCTTTGCGACTTCAGGAGACTTCCTGCACTATGACGGAAGCAACTGGCAACCGATGAAGGTCTTCCTCGACCCCGCCGAGCATGGGTGTACCGGTGTTTCAGCCATCTGGTGCGCCATCGGCGGCGATTGCTTCGCCGCGATGAGTGGCGGCGAAATACTCCGCTGCACCGGCGCCGGCTGCGCCCCCGCACACGACACTCCGCTGACGGTCGGCAGCCTGCCGAACCTGACCGCGCCACCACCCTCGTCCGACGAGTACCCACCCACGAATCCGGGCGTGTGCGGCAACGGGGTCTGCGAGCGGGGCGAGAGCTGTAACGGCATGGAGATCTGGTACGACATCACCGGCGGGTCCTGCACCATCGAGTGTCTGGCCGACTGCCCCTCGGGGCCTCAAGACGCCTGCTGCTGGCAAGGGGACTGCTACAGCAGGAACTCGTCCGGTGGCCTACTCAAGGACGGCCCGGGGTGCCCGCTTGCCGACTGCCCGTAGCAAAGCCGCCCTGCCGGCGCTCCTCGCGATGCTCGCGGGCGGCACCGCCGCTGCCCGCCCCGCGTCGGTGCCCGAGGCGATCCGGCGCGTGCCCGAGGACGCGCTGACGGCCCGGCTCTGTCCCCGGCGCCGTCCGATAGCCACCCTGCGGTGCCGCGACCCGCGGCACTTCGTCAGCACCAACGAGTTCGATCACAACCTCTGGCGGCCCCACATCACCGGCCTCGGCGGCATCTATGCCGGGGTCGGCGCCGAGCATCAGCTGACCTTCGTCGCCTGGGCTCGCTCGAAGATCGCCTTTCTGCTCGACTACGATCCGGTGGTGGTGCGGATCAACCTGGTCCACCTCGCGCTGCTCCAGCACTCGCCCGACCCCCGTACGTTCGTCGGGCGCTTCGACGCGCCCGGCGAGGCTGCTTCCCTGGCGATCCTGCGGCGGTCATACGGTGATCACCCCGAGGCCACCGCGATCGTCGCGGCCTTTCGGGCCCACCGCCCCCGCCTGGCGCGGTATTTTCGGATGGTGCTCGGTCGCCAGTCCACCGGCAGCCACTGGCTGCACCGGACCGGCGACTACCGCTACCTGCGGACGATGGCGCGAGAGGGTCGCATCCGGGCGATGAAGGGCGACCTGCTCGGCGACCGCGCCCTGCGGGGCATCGGCAAGCTCACCAGCGACCTGCGGATCCCGCTGCGCGTGCTCTACCTGTCGAACTGCGAGCAGTTCTGGGCGCGCTACCCGACGGCCTTCCGTCGTAACATCAGCTCGCTAGTGATGGACCAGCGCTCGGTCGTGCTACGCACCTGGCGCGGCAAGAGGAGATCACCGAAGGCGCGCCCGTTCGCCTACGTGGTCCAGGCCGGCCCGGACCTGCAGCACAAGCTCGTCGACCGGAGCTACCCGCGGCTGGCGACCTTTCAGGCCGAGGCACGGCCCGAGGGCGACGTGATGCGGATCGGCAAGCTCGGCTCGCCAGGCCGCCGCCCTCGCCTGCGGGCGCCACAGCAGTGCCAGAAACAGCCAGCGGGACGGGACGGGAGAAGGTGACAGACAGATGACGCGAACAAGCTGGATCGCCTACTGCCTCGGCGTCGTCGTCGCGCTCGTCGCCTGCGGCACCGACACGCCCGTGACGCCCGGTAGCGACGTAAGGCCCCCGGTGCTCGCCGAGGACACGGTGGCGATGTGCCAGGACGGCGAGGACAACGACGGCGACGGCGTCATCGACTGTGCCGACCAGGACTGCTGGATCTTCGCCACCTGCGTCAGCGGGCGGGACGGAGCCACCCCGACACCTGACACCAGGCCTGCTTCGGACGGCAGCATCGCCGACGCACCGATCGTCGACGGCGGGGCCGCCGACGCGCCCAGGCCGCCGACCGACGCCAAGACGCCGCCCCAGGACTCGGTCGTCGACGCCCCACAGGACGCACCCCAGGATGCGCCACCGGACGCGCCCCAGCCGACGGACGCGCCCCAGCCGACGGACGCGCCCCAGCCGCCAGACCTACCCCAGACGGTCGACACTACCCTGGACGCGTCCGCCGCACCGGACCTGCCGCCCCAGGGCTGCACTGCCCACTGCGATTGCCCGCAGGGCTGGTTCTGCTACAAGGGCACGTGCGTCCAGGATCCGAAGAT
>JAUVBO010000792.1 GCA_030591195.1 Pseudomonadota bacterium | reverse complement strand
AGCAGAACGACGAGCTGATCGCGGTCTACGACTTCGGCGGCGGGACCTTCGACGTCTCGGTGCTCGAGGTGGGCGAGAACGTGGTCCAGGTGGTCAGCACCAACGGCGACACCCACCTCGGCGGCGACGACATCGACGACCGGGTGATGAACTGGATGATCGAGCAGTTCAAGAAGGACCAGGGCGTCGACGTGTCGCAGGACAAGATGGTCCTGCAGCGCCTCAAGGAGGCGGCCGAGAAGGCGAAGATCGAGCTCTCCTCGGTGACCGAGACCGAGATCAACCTGCCGTTCCTCACCGCGGATGCTGCGGGCCCCAAGCACCTGCTGATGAAGCTGTCCCGCGCCCAGTTCGAGCGGATGATCGACGACATCGTCCAGCGCACGATGGAGCCGTGCAGCAAGGCGCTCGCCGACGCCGGCAAGAGCCCCTCCGACATCGCCGAGGTGGTGCTGGTCGGTGGCTCGACCCGCATCCCGCTGGTCCAGCAGCGGGTCAAGGCGCACTTTGGCAAGGAGCCCCACAAGGGCGTCAACCCCGACGAGGTGGTGGCTCTCGGCGCCGCGGTCCAGGCGGGCGTGCTCGCCGGCGACGTCAAGGACCTGCTGCTGCTCGACGTCACCCCGCTGAGCCTCGGGATCGAGACCCTCGGTGGCGTGATGACCACGCTGATCGCGCGCAACACGACGATCCCGACCAACAAGAGCGAGATCTTCTCCACCGCCGCCGACAGCCAGCCGTCGGTGGAGGTCCACGTGGTACAGGGCGAGCGGCAGATGTCGTCCGACAACCGAACCCTCGGTCGGTTCCACCTCGACGGCATCCCGCCGGCACCGCGCGGCGTGCCTCAAATCGAGGTCACCTTCGACATCGACGCCAACGGCATCGTCAACGTCTCGGCGGCGGACAAGGCTACTGGCAAGAGCCAGGCGATCACCATCACCGCCTCGAGCGGGATCGACGAGGGCGAGATCGAGCGCTTGGTCCGCGAGGCGCGCGAGCACGAGTCGGGCGACCAGCGCAAGCGCGAGGCGATCGACAGCAAGAACGCGCTCGATGGGTTGATCTACAACACCGAGAAGCTGCTCAACGAGAACCAGGACAAGATCGCCGAGGGCGACCGGGTGGCCCTCGAGGCGGCCCTGGCCGACGGGCGCAAGGCGCTCGAGAGCGAGGACGCCGAGCGGATGAAGGCCGCGCTCGAGACCATCACCCACGCCTCGCACAAGATGGCCGAGGCGATGTACGGCCAGGCCGGCGCCGGAGCTGGCCCCGCCGGTGGTCCGACCGCCTCGGCCGGTGGGCCGCCTCCCAACCCCAACCCCTCCCGCGACGGCGTCATCGACGCTGAGTTCGAGGAGACCCGCTAGCGCGGTCGCTCAGCGGCAGCGCGCCGCCGAAGCGTTTCTTCAACCGCAAGATCTCCCGCCGGAGCCGTCTCTGCTGGCCGTCGTCCGCGTCGCCGGCGTAGTCGAGCAGGTAGGCCAGGCGCGCGGCGGCGAGCCGCGCGTGGCGGTGCCTGGCCGAGCTCGCGACGCGCCGGTAGCCAGCTACGGCGCATCGCCGCAGGGCGCGTCGCAGCCGCGTCGACAGCTTCTCGCTGGCGGTGTAGGGCTCGGGCCCGTGCTCGCTCCAGACGCGATCGCAGGCGACGGCCCGGACCATCGGGGCGCCCTTGGCCGTCGTCCGGTGCTGGCGCATCAGCCGGGCGAGCTGCTTGAGCTGCTGCGCGGGCAGCAGGTGCTGGCCGAGCACCGCCGGCACCGCGGCGAGGATCACGGCCCGGGCGCGCTCGAGCACACCCGCTGCCCGGGCGAGCGAACCCGCGCGGGCCAGCGCCTCGCCGCGGCGGAGCAGCGGCCTCAGCTTGCCGGCGAGCAGCCGGCGCCAGGTGGGCTTGTCGAAGCGCGCCAGCACCTGCTGGACCTCGAGGGCGTAGACCGCGCCCGCTCCCTTGCCGGCGCGCATCCAGTGCCGCCGCCGACCCGCAGCCGTGCGCCGCTGTAGCCGCCGGAGCAGCGGCCAGGGTCCGTAGTGCGGCGTGCTCGAGATCAGCCGCGCCACGCCGCGGACGGCGACGATCACCGGCGAGACGTCCTGGCCGGTGCCGCAGGTGGTGGCCCCGCCGAGCAGGTCGAGGGCGCTGCGCCCGATCCAGCGCTCGTCGTACCGGGCGGTGCCAGGCTGGACGATCGCCTTGCCATGCTGGCGGCCGAGCTCGGTGGCGGCCGCGCCGCTGAGCAGGTAGCGCATCATGCCCATCTCGTCGTGGGGCAGGTCGAGCGCCAGCCGCCGGGTGCCGCTTTCGCGCTGGTCCCAGACCAGGTAGCCGATTACCGTCAGCTCGCGGGTCGTCGGGTCGTTGGTGGCCCGGGCGTCGAGGGTCCGGACCCGCGGCTGGTTGAGGGCGGCGTGGAGGTAGGACCGTCCGCCGAGGCGCACCGGCCAGGCGGCGATGCCCTCGACCTTGGCGAAGCGTGCCGCGCCGCTGACGAAGTAGAGGTTCTGGCGCTCGTCACCCACGCCCGAGCCGAAGAGGTAGGTCGGCGCCTGACGGTCGAGCAGGCCGGCGAGCGCCCGCACGGCCCGTTGCTGCGGCGTACCGACCAGCCGGACGCCGAGCACGCTGGGGCCCCGCAGCCGCGTCCGCATCAGCGCCAGCGCTGCTCTCGAGACCAGCTGCGGTGGCAGCGCGTCGTCGGTGAAGGCGTCGACGAGGATCACGTCGTAGCTGCGGGGCTTGGCCTGCTTCAGGTAGTCCAGCCCGTCGCCGGCCACGGCGTGGCCCCGGTAGCCGAAGTGGCGCCGGGCGAGCGCGATCACCTCGGGCTCGAGCTCGACGACGTCGACCCGGGAAAAGCCGGCGCGCTTCATCGCCGTCGCGGTCTGGCCGGTGCCGAGGCCGATCACCAGCGCGGCCAGTCCGGCCTGTCGAGGGCGCTGGGTGGTCCCTGCGGCGAGCAGCGCGACCATCGGGTCCGAGAGGCCGAGCGGTCGGCGCTGATGGTGGGTCAGCGGCAGCCGGGCGGCGCCCTGGACCACGCCGTCGATCAGCAGCATCCGGCGGCCCGCGCGCTCGACGACCTCGATCCGGCCCTGCTTGCCGCGGACGCGGGCGAGGATGCCGCGGCCTGTGACGCACCGCGACCTGGAGCCGCTGGCGACCCCGGAGCGT